>JAEWYD010000304.1 GCA_023462275.1 Actinomycetes bacterium | reverse complement strand
GCCTCGTCGAGCACGGCGCGCGCGCCCTCCGCGATCGCGGTGTCGTCCAGCGCCGCGTACCCGCCGTCGAGCGCGGCGGCGGTGAACGACGGCACCGAGTACGCGCACACGAGGTGGACGGACCGTCCGTGCGCGCGGGCGTAGGTGGCCGCCCAGTCGGCCGCCTCCAGGCTTGCGGGGGATCCGTCGACCCCGACCAGGACCACGTCGTCGTGACTCATGGCACCTCCAGGCGTGCGGCGTCAGCTCCAGTCTGCCCCTCCGCGGCCCTTCGTGAGAGATCTTGGGCACGACGACGCGGCGACCTCACCCGACGGCACGGGCGACCTCACCCGACGGCGCCCCTAGGCCACCGCGGTCAGGTACTGGTGCCACGACGGGTGCGGCCGCGTCGCGGCCACCAGCAGCGCGGCGCCACCGTGCGGGACGAACGGCGTGACGAGCAGCTGCCACCCGATCTCGGACAGGAGCCGGTCGGCCTTGCGGTGGTTGCAGTGCGAGCAGGCGGCGACGACGTTCGTCCACTCGTGGCCGCCGCCCCGCGAGCGCGGGTGGATGTGGTCCACGGTGTCGGCCGGACCGAGGCAGTAGGCACACCGGTGCTTGTCGCGCTGCAGCACGGTCCGCCGCGTGGGCGGCACCACGCCGCGGTACGGGACGTGCACGTACCGAGTGAGGCAGAGGACCTGGGGGACGGGCAGCGACGCTGTCGGCGAGTGCAGGACCCGGTCCGACTCGAGCACCACGGCCTTGCCGGCCAGCACGAGCGACACGGCCCGGTGCAGGCTCACCACGCATAAGGGCTCGCGGGTGGCGTTCAGCAGCAGCGAGCGACGCGGCGCCTGGTCGGCGTCCGCCGCGCGCGATGGGTGGTGTCCTCCTACGTCGAGCAGCACGGTGGCCTCCTCCGCGGACCCGGCTGGCTGCGGGGCCCGCCAGCCAGGGTAGACCCGCGGCGTGTGCGGCCAGCGAACGGATTGCGCACGGCGGCCGACGCCGACCGGTCGGGACGGTAACCCCGATGGACAAGGCAGATGACCCCGTCGGACAAGGCGGGGCGACCCAGACCGACAAGGCAGATGACCCCGTCGGACAAGGCGGGCGACCCAGACCGACAAGGCAGATGACCCCATCGGACAAGGCAAAGGCCCCGGACGCCGTCGTCCGGGGCCTTCGTCGTGAGGTGCAGGTGTCAGCCGGTGACGCGCACGTAGGTCGGGTTCGACTGCCAGATCGCGCGGAACTGGATCGTCTTCCCGGGCCGCGGGGCGTCGATCTGCAGGTTCGGGCCTGCGTAGATGCCGACGTGCCCCGGCGTGACGATGATGTCGCCGGGCTGTGGGTCGGTGACCCGGACGCCGACGTTGTAGTAGTCGCCCGAGCTGCGCGGCAGGGAGATGCCGAGCTGGCCGAAGACGTACTGCACGAAGCCGGAGCAGTCGAAGCCGTCCGGGGTGGTGCCGCCGTGGACGTACGGGACGCCGACGTAGCGGGCGGCGATCTCCAGCACGGCGTTGCCGGCGACGACCGGCGGGATCGCGTTGTTCGCGGCGGCGGCGGCGTTCGCGGCGGCGCGGTCGGCGGAGCGGGACGTCTGCACCGCGCGCTCGACGACGACGGGCTTCGGGTTCGCCGTGACGGTGATGGCCGGGGCCTCGAAGCCCCAGGCAGCCTGCGCCGGGACCTCGACGGCCGGCGACGTGGCGAGCGCCGCGCGGGCCTCCGCGGTCAGCGCGGAGACGTCGACGGGCGGCAGGTTGCTCGACGGGGCCTCGGACGTGGTCGCCGAGGCGGGGACCGCCATCGTCATGATCAGGCCACCGGACGCGGCGACGAGCGCCGAGCGGCGGCCGACGATGGCAACCCCGGTCGAAGCTGCGGTGGCGATGTCGTCCAGGGCGGTCAGGGGGCGACGCTCTGCACGATGCCGTGCGCGGTTCGAGTCGGTCACGCGTTACCTCTCCGACGCCTACGAGGTGAGCTGTCGGGTTCGGGTGGGAGATCACCCGGCCCCGGTCGCGTCAGACGCTCCCGGGACTTCACCCCAAGGGCCCCGTTGCCGGTGCCCGAAGTGGGTCCCCCGCTCCTGCCGTGCGAGTTCGATGGACCTGCGGGCGGTGGCAGGACTCGGCGTCCGCCCGAGGGCTTCCCGGTGGAGGGTTCCGTGAAGCGATGCCGACAGTACCCGAGCGGTCAGCGCATTGTCACGCCAAGGTCACGGTGCGTTCGGCCACGACAGGCGACACGCCGCGTCGCCCGCGGGACGCCCGGCGGGTCCCCGAGGCGGCCAGGGCCCTTGGTCCCAGACGGAGAGTGACGCAGGTCTCGTGCGCGCCAGTCGACTGATTCGTGCCGATCGCGCGCACGAATCAGCCGGCCGTGCCGGCCGCGCGCACGAATCAGTCGGCCGTGCCGATCGCGCGCACGAATCAGTCGGCCGTGCCTGCCGCGCGCACGAAGACGTGCCGCGCGACGTCGTCGGGCAGGTCGAGGACGGTGGCCGACCCGGGCACGCCCACGGTCACGACCCCGTCGCCCGCCTCCACGGTCACCGCGGCGCCCGGGGTGACCCCGTGCTCGGCGAGCCGGGCGAGCAGCTCCACGTCCGTCTGGACGGGCTCCCCGAGGCGCCCGACGACAGCGTGCACCGGCTGGGAGTCCGCACCCTCCATGGCCCGCACGAACACCACGAGCGAGACCACGCCGTCGAGGAACGGTTCGGCGGTCCGGGTCTCGCCCAGCTCGTCCAGGCCGGGGATGGGGTTGCCGTAGGGCGAGTGCTGCGGGTGGTCGAGCAGCTCCACGAGCCGACGCTCCACGCGATCGCTCATCACGTGCTCCCACCGGCACGCCTCGTCGTGGACGAGCGACCAGTCGAGCCCGATGACGTCCGTCAGCAGGCGCTCGGCGAGGCGGTGCTTGCGCATGACGCGCATCGCCTTGCGGTGACCGTCCTCGGTCAGCTCCAGGTGGCGGTCGCCGCTCACGACGACGAGACCGTCCCGCTCCATGCGAGCGACCGTCTGTGACACTGTCGGCCCCGAGTGCCCCAGGCGCTCCGCGATGCGTGCCCGGAGAGGGACGATGCCCTCCTCGGTCAGCTCGTAGACCGTCTTCAGGTACATCTCGGTGGTGTCGATCAGGTCGCCCACGAGCCCTCCGTCCGCGCGCAGCCCGACAGTGGCGCCGGTGCTGGAGCCAAGGTTACGTCCCCGCCGCCCACCTGCCCGTCTCCCTCCCGCGGGAGCCCCGCGGCCCTCCTGCCGGACGTCCCAGCGGCCCCGTGGGCACCCGCCCTACAGTGTCGGGATGACCGACCCCACCGCCATCCGGATCCCCGAGTCCCTGCTGCCCGCCGACGGCCGCTTCGGGTCCGGGCCGTCCAAGGTGCGGCCGGAGCAGATGACGTCCCTGGCGGCGGTCGGGAGCACGCTCATGGGCACCTCGCACCGCCAGGCGCCCGTGCGCGCCGTCGTCGAGCGGGTGCGCACCGGCCTCGCGGAGCTCTTCGCGCTGCCCGACGGCTACGAGGTCGTCCTGGGCAACGGCGGCAGCACCGCCTTCTGGGACCTCGCGACCTTCAGCCTCGTCGCCGACCGGGCGCAGCTGTGCGTGCACGGCGAGTTCGGCGGCAACTTCGCCAAGGCGACCCAGCGGGCGCCGTTCCTGGCCGACCCGACCGTCCTGACGGCCGAGCCGGGCGGCCTCGCCGTGCCGAAGCCGGAGGACGGCGTCGACACCTACTGCTGGCCGCACAACGAGACCTCCACCGGCGTCGTCGCGCCCGTGCGCCGCCCCGAGGGCACCGCCGGCGAGGCGATCGTGCTGGTGGACGCGACCTCGGCCGCGGGCGGCGTGGCCGTGGACGTCGCCGAGACCGACGTCTACTACTTCGCCCCGCAGAAGTGCTTCGCGTCCGACGGCGGCCTGTGGCTCGCGCTCGCCTCGCCGGCCGCGATCGAGCGGGCCGAGGCGATCGACGCCTCGGGCCGCTGGATCCCCACCTTCCTGTCGTTCACGACGGCGCTGGCGAACTCGCGCCAGCAGCAGACCCTGAACACCCCCGCGATCGCCACGCTCGTGCTCCTCGCGGAGCAGGTCGAGTGGATGCTCGCCCAGGGCGGCATGGCGTGGACGACGGCGCGCACCGCCGAGTCGTCCGGGCACCTGTACGCGTGGGCGGAGTCGCGGGACTGGGCGACGCCGTTCGTCGCGGACCCGGCGCACCGCAGCCCCGTCGTCGGCACGGTCGACCTGGACGCGTCGATCGACGCCAAGGCCGTGTGCACGGCCCTGCGCGCCAACGGCGTCGTCGACGTCGAGCCGTACCGGCGCCTGGGCCGCAACCAGGTGCGGGTGGCGATGTTCCCGGCGGTGGACCCTGCTGACGTCCAGGCCCTGACGGCGTGCATCGACCACGTCGTCGAGCGCCTCCGATGACCTCGACCTCCCGACCCGACACCCGGTTCCACCGCGACCGCCTCACGTTCTCGCTCTACGGGGCGTTCATCGTCTGGGGCTGGTTCCTGTACGCCTTCTCCCCGACGGTGCCGCTCATCGCCGAGGAGATGGACATCTCGCGCGGCCTGGCCGGCCTGCACGGCACCGCCATCGCGGTCGGCACGATCACCGCGGGGCTGCTGACGCCGGTCCTCGCGCGGCGCGTCGGCCGGCGCTTCCAGTACCTCGTCGGCAGCGCCCTGCTGGTCGTGGGCATGGTCCTGATGGTCGCCGGCACGGTCCTCGCGGCGACCCTGCCCGCGGTGCTGCTGCTCTCGCTGGGCGGCAACCTGACGATCACGGCGGCCCAGCCGGCGCTCATGGTCCACCACGGGGCCTCCGGCGCGAGCGCCGTCACCGAGGCGAACGCGGCCGGCGCGGGCGTCGGTCTGCTGGCGCCCCTCGCCGTCGGCGCGTCGGTGGACCTCGGCTGGGGCTGGCGTCCCGCGGTCGCCGTGACGGCGCTGCTCGCGGTCGCCGCGGCCGTGGCCGTCGCCACCCTGCGCCACGAGCCGTCCCTGACGCGCCCGGAACCCGTCCACCACGACGGCCCCGCGCCGGCCCGCGTGCCCTACCCGCGCGCCATCTGGTTCTTCCTCGCGGCGCTGGTCTGCGGCACGGCGGTCGAGTTCTCGACGATCTTCTGGGCGCCCGACCTGCTGACCGAGCAGACGGGCGCGTCGTCGTCGCTGTCCACGGCCGCCGTGTCCGCCCTCGTCCTCGGCATGACGCTCTGCCGGCTCGTGGTCGGGCCGATGGCCGCCCGGCGGGCCCCGGAGAAGCTGCTGCTGGCGGGCTTCGTCGGTGCCTTCGGCGGGTGGCTGGTGTTCTGGCTGGCGAGCTCGCCGGCCGTCGCCGTCGCGGGCCTGTTCGTCGCGGGCCTGGGCTACGGGACGCACTACCCGCTGGCGATCGCGCTCGTGCTGCGGTCGTCGGGCGGCCGGCCCGACGCCGCCCAGGGCCTCTCCGCGCTGGCCGCGGGGGCCGCGGTGGGCCTGGCGCCGTACGCGCTCGGGGCCGTGGCCGACGTCATCGGGCCCTACCGGGCGTTCGTGCTGGTGGGCTGCCTCGCCGTCGCGGGCGCGGTGCTCGTCGCCCTGGGGCTGCGCGAGGTGCGCCGCGACCCGGTCGCGGCGGGCGTCGTCGTCCCCGTGGTGGGCTGACACCCCAGCCACGTCAGGCGTTCTCCGGGAGCCTCGGGGGCGCGGCGGGGCCTCAGTGCGCGGCGGGGGCCTCAGTGCGCGACGGGGGCCTCAGTGCGGCGCCGGCGGCCTCAGGCGCGCGACGGGAGCGTGAGGATCTCCGGGCCGTCCTCGGTGATCGCCACCGTGTGCTCGGTGTGCGCCGTCCGGCAGCCCGTGGCGCTGCGCAGGGTCCAGCCGTCGGCGTCGACGGTGAGCTCGGCGGTGTCCGCCATGATCCACGGCTCGAGAGCCAGCAGCAGGCCTGGCCGCAACCGGTAGCCGCGCCCGCGCCGGCCCGCGTTGGACACGTGCGGGTCCTGGTGCATCGTCGAGCCGACGCCGTGGCCGCCGAACTGGGTGTTGACCTCGTACCCGGCGGCGGTCAGCACCCCGCCGATCGCGTGCGACAGGTCGCCCACCCGCGCGCCCGGCACGGCCGCGGCGATGCCGGCCGCCAGCGCCCGCTCGGTCGCATCGATCATCGCGAGGTCCTCAGGCGCCTTCGTGGACCCCACGACGAAGCTGATCGCGGCATCGGCCACCACGCCCTCCAGCGAGACGGCGAGGTCGAGGGTGACCAGGTCGCCGTCGGCCAGCACCTGGTCGCGCGGCCGGCCGTGCAGGACGGCGTCGTTCACCGAGGTGCAGATGTAGTGGCCGAACGGGCCCCGCCCGAACGACGGCGCGTAGTCGACGTAGCAGGAGACGGCGCCCGCCTCGACGATCATCTCCCGCGTCCACCGGTCGATGTCGAGCAGGTTCGTGCCGACCGCGCTGCGGTCGCGGGCGGCCCGCAGGATGTCGGCCACGAGGGCCCCGGTCCGCCGCGCACGCGCGAGCTCGGCGCGGGTCAGGATCTCGATCAACGCAGGGGCCTCCTCGGTCGTCGGCCCATTGTCCCGCACCCGGCTCAGGCGGCCGTGACGCCGTCGCTCGCCTCCTGCTGGCGCAGGCGGGCAGCGACCTCGCTGCGCTCGTCGCGGTCGGAGCGCGCGGCCTCCAGGTCGAGGTACCGCACCTCCAGGTGCGGGTGCGGCCGCAGCCGGTAGCGCACCTCGAGGTGCCAGTTGCGGACCGCCCAGATGCCCGCTGCGCCCGCCGCGAGCAGGGCCGCGATGGCGCCTACGCCGACCGACCAGCGGGCCCCGAACGTCTCCCCGACCCAGCCCACGACGGGCGAGCCGATCGGCGTCGCGCCGAGGAAGACGATGAGGTACAGCGACATGACGCGGCCGCGCATCGCCGGCTCGGTCGACATCTGGATGACGGCGTTGGCCGAGGTCAGCATGGTCAGCGACGCGAGGCCCACCGGGATCGCCGCCAGCGCGTACAGCTCGTAGGTCGGCATGAGCGCCATCGCGCCGGCCGCCACGCCGAAGGCGATGCCGGAGCCGACGATGAGGCGCACGCGAGGACGCTCCCGCCGAGCGGCGAGCAGCGCGCCCGTCAGCGACCCGATCGCCATGATCGAGCCGAGGACGCCGTACTCGCCGGCGCCCTTGCCGAACTCCGTGCGGGCCATCAGGGCGCTCGTCAGCTGGAAGTTCAGGCCGAAGGTGCTGATCACACCCACGACGACCATCACGACGACGATGTCGGTCCGCCCCCGCACGTACCGCAGGGCCTCACGGATCTGGCCCTTCGACCGCTCCACCGAGGGCATGACGTGCAGCTCGGCCACCCGCATCTGGGTGAGCGCGAGGATCGTCGCCGCGAACGTGACGCCGTTGACGACGAACGCCCAGCCGGGGCCGACCCACGCGATGAGCAGACCGGCCAGACCGGGACCGATCATGCGCGCCGCGTTGAACGACGCGCTGTTGAGCGCCACGGCGTTGGAGAGCCGCTCGGCGGGCACCATCTCGGCGACGAACGTCTGGCGCACCGGGCCGTCGACAGCCGCGACCGCGCCGAGCACGCCCGCGAAGACGTACACGTGCCACAGCTGCGCCTGCCCGCTGAGCACGAGGGCGCCGAGGCCGAGCGCGAGCGCGCCCATCGCCCCCTGCGTGGCGATGAGGAGCCGACGGCGGTTGCGCCGGTCGGCGAGCAGGCCCGCCCACGCGGACAGCAGCAGCGCGGGGCCGAACTGCAGCGCCGTCGTGATGCCGACGGCGACGCCGGACTCGTCGCTGAGGACGGTCAGGACCAGCCAGTCCTGGGCGACGCGCTGCATCCACGTGCCGATGTTGGCCACGAGGGCGCCCGCGAACCACAGGCGGTAGTTGAAGTAGCGCAGCGAGTGGAAGGTGGGGCTCATTCGTCCGTGATCCTCCGCAGGAGGAGGACCGCCTGGGCCAGCACCTCGCGCTCCGCGGCGTCGAGCCGGCCGAGCCGGCCGGCGAGCCACTCGTTGCGTCGACGCCGGGTCTCCTTGACCTCGGCGAGGCCGGCCTCGGTGATCGAGACGACCACCTGGCGCTTGTCGGTGGGGTGCTCGCCGCGCTCGACGAGCCCGCCACCGGTGAGGGCGTTGAGCATCCGGGTGACGTGCGGGGGCTGGACCCGCTGGTCCTCGGCGAGCGCCGTCGGCGACATCGGGCCGCGGTTCGCCAGCGCCGCGAGTACCTGGTACTGGCCGTCGGTGATGTCGCTCGAGCTGCGCTCGGCGCGGATGCGCCGGACGGCGTACATCAGCGCCACGCGCAGGTCGCCCGCCAGGGCCATGGGCCGGCACGCGGCGGGCCGCGGGGTCGACGGCGCGGCCGAGGTCGGCGCGGCCGACTCGGGCGACGACGCAGCCGATGACGCAGCCGACGACGCAGCCGACGACGCAGCCGATGACGTAGCCGAAGACGACGCAGCCGAAGAGGCAGTGGCGGGGGCGGCAGGCGTGCTCGGCATCTCCTTATCTTAGGTCATTACCTAAGGTAAGTTCCACTCGTTTTCCGGAGGCCAGCGGGTGAAGACGGCGCGAGGGGCCCGCGGGGAACGATCCCCACGGGCCCCTCGCGAGCCCCGCGCCGGCCGACGCGGCGAGCTGCGGCCGCCGGTGCGGCCTCGGGCGTCAGCCGACGCCCAGCAGCTCCTTGATCGGGCCGAGCGTGAAGTAGACGACGAACAGCGCCGCCGCGCCCCACATGAGCGGGTGCACCTGGCGGGCCTTGCCGACGACGAGCTTGATCATCACGTAGGAGATGAAGCCCGCGCCGATGCCGACCGTGATCGAGTAGGTGAACGGCATGAGCACGATCGTGAGGAACGCCGGGATGCCGATCTCCAGGTTCTTCCAGTCGATGCCCGAGATCTGCATGACCATCAGGAAGCCGACCACCACGAGGACCGGCGTCGCAGCCTCGAAGGGCACCATGTCGACCAGCGGCGAGAGGAAGGTCGCGAGCAGGAACGCGACACCCGTCGTCACCGACGCGAGGCCCGTGCGGGCGCCGTCGCCGACGCCGGCCGCGGACTCGATGTAGCTGGTGTTCGAGGAGACCGACGCGGCACCACCGGCGGCAGCCGCGATGGAGTCGACGATGAGGATCTCCTTCGTGCGCGGCGGGTTGCCGTCCTCGTCGAGCAGGCCGGCCTCGCCGCCGATGGCGACCATCGTGCCCATCGTGTCGAAGAAGTCCGCGAGGAGCAGGGAGAAGACGAGGAGCACGACCGCGACGATGCCGATCTTCTCGATCGAGCCGAAGAGCGAGAACTTGCCGAGCAGCGAGAAGTCGGGGGTCTGGACGAGGTTGTCCGGGATCTCCGGGGAGTTCTGCTTCCAGCCGGTCGCGTTCACGACGGCGCCGGTCGCGTCCTTCATGGGGCCGACCTTCGCGATCGCCTCGATCGCGACCGCGAGGACCGTCGAGACGACGATCGAGATGAGGAGACCGCCCTTGACCTTGCGGACCATGAGCCCGACGGCGAGCAGCAGGCCGATGACGAAGACCAGCAGCGGCCAGCCCTCCAGGGAGCCGCCGATGCCCAGCTCGACGGGCGTCGCCTGCGCGAACGGGATGCGCACGAAGCCGGCGTCGAAGAGGCCGATCAGCGCGATGAACAGGCCGATGCCGACGCTGATCGCGACCTTGAGCTCCTTGGGGACGGCACGGAAGACCGCCATCCGGAAGCCGGTGAGCACCAGGACGAGGATGATCAGGCCCTCGAGCACGACGAGGCCCATGGCGTCCGGCCACGTCATGTCGGGCAGGAACGCGATCGAGTAGGTGACGACCGCGTTGAGGCCGAGGCCCGCGGCGAGCGCGATCGGGAAGCGCGCCACGACGCCCATGAGGATGCAGAGCACGCCGGCGACCAGGGCCGTGGTCGCCGCGACGGCGGGCAGGTTGGGCTCGGTGCCGCCGCCGAGGAAGAGGCCGTTGCCGCCGTCGGACGGTACGGTGCCGATGATCAGCGGGTTCAGCACGATGATGTAGCTCATCGTGAAGAAGGTGACGAGCCCGCCGCGAATCTCGGTGCCGACGGTCGAGCCGCGCTCGGTGATGCGGAAGTAGGCGTCGAGGCGGCCGACGAAGCCGCCCGGCGTGGGTGTCTTGGAGGGGGAGGTGGTCTGCGCCATGGCGCGGATCATGGCAGACGACCCGGCACGGGACGGAACCGTTCCACGCACCACTTCTTCACGAATCGCACAGATCACCCTTGCGGCGTACACGGCGTTCGTCCTGGCCGTCACGATGTGGCCGGATCCGGGCGATCCCGGCAACGGCTGGCCCGCCGCGACGCTGGCCTGGCTGCACGCGCTGGGCCTGCCACGGGCGGTCGACCTGGTGGTCGTGGAGGCCGCCGCGAACGTCGCGATGTTCGTCCCCCTCGGTGTGCTGCTGCTCGTGGCGACCCGCCTGCGACCGGCCGTGGCCGTCGTCGTCGGCGCCGCCTTCTCCGGCCTCATCGAGCTGACGCAGCTCACGCTGCTGCCGCAGCGCGTCCCCACCGTGCAGGACGTCGTGATGAACACGCTGGGGGCGGTGGTCGGCGCAGCGGTCGTGGTGGCCCTGCGGACGCGCCCGGCCCCTGACCCGGCGACCGACCGGGCCCCCGACGCCGAGGCAGCCGACTGACGCTGGGTCGCCGGCCCGGGACCATCCGTCCACCCGGGGCGACCCACGTCACCCGGACGGGTACTCAAGCCCGGTGCCGCCGAGGTCGATCCATGGGCATGGACACCCGCCCGGAGCGGGTCGCCTCCGCCGAGGCGGCCCTGCCGACGCAGCCGACCGACGCCTGGCGCGGCGAGCTCTCGCCGTCCGTGCGCCGACTCGCCGAGGTCGCCCTCGGCCAGGCCCTCGACGCGATCGTGCGCGAGGGCGGCCCGATGACGCCGTTCGTCGTCCTGGAGCGCACCGAGGGCCGCATGCTCGGCCGGTTCGAGGGCGAGGCCGGGGCGGCGCTCGCCCGGGCCCGCGCTCACGTCGCGGACTGCGACGCCGATCGCGCGGCCGTGGCCTGGGACGGCTACCTGACGGTCGCCGGCATCCGGCAGGACGCCGTCGTGGTCGCCGCCTCCGATCGCGGGCGGACGGGCGTCGTGGTGGCGCACCGCTACCGCGAGACGGTGGAGGGCACCGTCGTCGTGGGCCGCCCGGTTCTCGTGGGGCCGACCGAGGCGCTGCTCTGACCTGCTCCACCTGACCGCGGCTCGGGGCTGTCGCCCGAGCTGGTGGCCGGACCCGCCGGTCCCGGCGGTGGGTACGCTCGGCGTCGTGAGCGAGCACCGAAGCCTCCTGGACCCGAGCGAGCTGACCCCGCTCGCCCTCGACCTGCGGCGCGTCTTCTGGACGATCACCGGCCTGTGGGCCGTCGCCCTGGCCGTCGTGGTGGTGCTCACGCTGACCGGGTCCGTTCCGGGCCGCGCGGTGGCCGTGTGCGCGACCGGGTTCGCGCTCGGCTTCGCCGCCCTGGGCTGGGAGCGCTGGCGCTTCGGACCGCGCGACGCCCGCGAGGCGCGCGAGGCCTGAGGCGCGGCGTCAGCGCGCCGGGGC
>JAEWYD010000303.1 GCA_023462275.1 Actinomycetes bacterium | reverse complement strand
GGCCGCCTACGGCGCGGTGCTCGTGGTCGCCCCCGTGGCGGCCACCCTCGTCGCGGTGTCCCCGCGCGCCGTCGGGCACGCGGTGACGGGCGCCCCGGACGGAGCGCTGCGCGAGCGGCTCGGCGGGCTCGTCGCGGCGTCGGCGACCGGCCAGCTCCTCGCCAACGTCGGGCCGATCGCCATGGCGGCCCTCGCCGACGCCGGCCAGGAGGAGCTCTCGGGCCGCTTCGTGTACGCCGTGACGATCGCCCGCATCCCGCTCTTCCTCTTCGCCGCCGTGCAGGCGGTGTTCCTGCCGGCGCTGGCCGCGCTCCTGGCGCGGCGCGACGGCGCCGGCTTCACGTCGACGGTCCGCCGCGCGGTGGTGGCGACGGCGGCGCTCGGCGGCGCCGGCGTCCTCGGCGTCTGGGCGATCGGCGACTGGGTGATGGGTCTGGTCTACGGCCCGGAGTTCCACCTCGACCCCGGCACCCTCGCGCTGCTCGCGGCGTCCGGCGGCCTCTTCATGCTCGCGCAGGTGAGCGCGCAGGGGCTCCTTGCGCACCACGCCGACGGCGTCGTCGCGCTGGGCTGGTCCGCCGGCCTGGTCGCCACGGTCGCCGCCCTGGCGCTCCCCGGGGACGTGGCCACGCGCGTCGCCGTCGCGCTGTGCGTCGGGTCCGCGGTGGCGGCGGCCGCGCACGCGCTCACGCTGCGGGCGGCGCACCGGGCGTGGGCGGGCGGAGCGGCCTGATGATCTCCGTCGTCATGCTCGCGTACGGCGCCGAGCCGCACCTGGGGGCCGCGGTCGCGGCGGTCCTGGCGTCCGAGGGCGTCGACCTCGAGCTCGTGCTGGTCGACAACGGCTGCACCAGCGACGCCGTGGCGCGCCTGCCCGAGGACCCCCGGCTGCGCGTCGTCGTACCCGGCACGAACCTCGGCTTCACCGGCGGCGTCAACCGCGGTGCTGAGGTGGCGGTCGGCGACGTCCTCGTGCTCGTCAACTCCGACGCCGTGGTCGCCCCCGATGCCGTCGCGCTCCTCGCCGACCGGGTGGCCGACCCCGCCGTCGGGCTCGCCGGCGCGCTCGTGGTGCTCGGGGATGACCCCGGCACCATCAACTCCGCGGGCAACCCGCTGCACGTCCTCGGGCTGTCCTGGGCGGGCGCGATGGGGCGCCCCGCCGCCGAGGCCGCCGGGCTGCGCGAGGTCGCGTCCGTCAGCGGCGCCGGCCTGGCGGTGCGCCGCGAGGTCTGGACCGCGCTCGGCGGCTTCCCGACGCCGTACTTCGCCTACCTGGAGGACCTGGAGCTGGCCTGGCGCTGCTGGCAGCGCGGGCTGCGGGTGGAGCTGGTGCCGGCCGCCGTCGTCGTCCACCACTACGAGTTCTCGCGCTCCCCGCTCAAGATGTACCTGCTCGAGCGCAACCGCCTGCTGGTGCTCGCGACGTGCCACCAGGCCCGCACCCTGGCGCTCCTGGCCCTGCCCCTGCTGGCCTTCGAGGCGGCCATCGCGCTCGTCGCGGTGCTGCAGGGCTGGGGCGGCCAGAAGGCCCGGGGCTGGCGCTGGATCGTGCGGCACCGCCGCTGGGTCCGCGAGCGCCGCCGCGAGGTGCAGGCCGCGCGCACGGTGCCGGACCGCGCGCTCGTGCGGCTCCTGACGGACCGCTTCGACCCGGCGCAGACCCCCCTGCCGCGCGCCGCGGCACCCTTGGAGTGGCTGCTGCGGCTGTACTGGGCAGCGGCACGACGGTTCGTCTGACGAGGAGGGCACGTGGCACGACGCAGCACCGGTGGACCGGCGGAGGGCGGTACGCCCGCCGCGGCGCCCGGCCGGAGCGCGGTGACGCCTCGGCGGGCCTTCTGGGCGTCGTTCGCCCTGTTCTTCGCGCTCTTCGGGCTGTGGGCCCTGGCGAGCCCCCTGACGGCGGCGCCGGACGAGCCGGCGCACGCCACCAAGGCCGCCGCCGTCGTCCGGGGTCAGTGGGTCGGCGACCCCGTCGCGGGCGAGCCGAACGGGTTCGGCTCCGTGCACGTGCCCAAGGTGATCTGGGAGAGCCAGGCCTACCCCTTGTGCTTCTACTTCCACCCCGAGGTCGACGCGTCGTGCCTGGTGATGCCGACCGAGGAGCCGGACCGCATCGTCTACGCCGTGACCACGGCGTCGAACTACAACCCGCTCTACTACTCCGTCACGGGCCTGCCGAGCCTGCTGCCGGTGGGCATCCCGATGCTCTACCTGATGCGGCTCGTGAGCGCGGCGATCTGCGCCTTCGCCCTGGCATGGGCGGTGCGCAGCCTCGCCGAGCTCCGGCGGGTGTCCTGGCCCGTGCTCGGCCTGGTCGCGGCGCTGACGCCCCAGACGGTCTTCCTCGCCAGCAGCATCTCCCCTGCGGCGCCGGAGATCTGCGCCGCGATCGGGCTGTGGACCGGCCTGCTCGTCGTCGTCCGCCGGCCCGACCCGGCGCGCCTGCCCGCGCGGATGGCCGGGATCGCTGTGCTGGCCAGCGTGCTCGTCAACCTGCGCGGCCTCTCGCCGCTCTTCCTCGCGATCGCCGTCGTGACCGTCGTCGTCTCCGCGCCCTGGCACAACACGTGGGTGGCGCTGCGCGACCGGCGGTCCTGGCCCTGGCTCGGCCTCGTGGGCGTGGCCTCCGTCCTCGCGCTCGTGTGGAGCCGGACGCAGGGCACCCTGCCGTCCGGGGCCGTGAAGTTCCCCGAGTGGGGGTTCCGCACCGCCGCCAAGCGGTCGGTGCTCGACACGTGGCCGTACCTGAAGAACATGGTCGGCCAGTTCGGCTGGATGGACACCGACCTCCCGATCTGGCTCGTGGTGGCGTGGCTGGCGGCCCTGGTCGCCCTGCTCGTCGCCGCCGTCGTGCGCGGGTCGTGGCGCGAGCGCCTCGCGCTCGTCGGTCTGGCCGGGGCGAGCCTCGTCCTGCCGATCGTCATCCACGCCTCGCAGGCCAAGTACGTGGGCATCGTCTGGCAGGGCCGGTACTTCCTCCCGGCAGTCGTGGGCATCCCGCTGCTCGCCGGCTTCGTGCTGCGCGGCCGGCCGGCGGCCGTCCCGGCCGACGACGTCGCTGTCGGTGGGGCAGACGAGGTCGCCGAGGACGTCCCGACGGCCACGGCTGACGCGACGGCGCACGAGCCCCTCGACGGCCTGCGCTCGGCCGGCCGGTGGCTGCCCTGGGGCGCCGGCGCCCTCCTCGCGGCCCAGCTCGTCGCGTTCGCCGTCAACCTGCACCGCTACGTCGTCGGCACCGACGGGCCGTGGCTCGGCACCGCGGACGAGGCGTGGATGCCGCCGCTCTCGCCTCCGGTGCTCCTGCTCCTGGCCGCCGCCGTCCTCTGGTGGCTCTACCGGCTCCTGCGGCGGGTCACCCCGGACGCACGATGACCCGCCCGACGGCGGCCGTCGTCGTCGTGAACTGGAACGGCGCGCAGGTGCTCGAGCCGTGCCTGGCCTCGCTGCGGCCGGCGCTCGACGCCGGCGCCGAGGTCGTGGTGGTGGACAACGCCTCGACGGACGGCTCCCCGGACCTCGTGGCGCGGGTGCTGCCCGGGGCCCGCGTCGTCCGCCGGGCGACCAACGACGGCTTCGCGGTCGGGGTGACGGCGGGTGCCGCGGCCACCGCCGCCGACGTCGTCCTCCTGCTGAACAACGACGCCGTCGCGACCCCCGGGTGGCTCGAGGCGATGCTGGCGCCGTTCGGGCGGCCGGGCGCCGAGCGCCTCGCTGCCGTCACCGGCCGCGTCCTCCTCGCCGACCACCTGGCGCC
>JAEWYD010000302.1 GCA_023462275.1 Actinomycetes bacterium | reverse complement strand
GTCGCCCTCTGCGCCGGGGCGTTCGTGGCGCTGCAGGTGCTCGACTGGACGTCGGGCACCGCGCTGCCGTGGCCGGTCTCGGAGCTCTGCGGCGACCAGGACGTGCTGCTGGTCCTGGCCGTCGGGGTCGCCTGGGTGGTCTCGGGACGCATCGCTGGCGCCACTGGCCTCGCCGGAATCGCTGGCACGGCCCTGCTGCTCTCCGTGGACGCGGCGGCGGCGACCCCGGCGGGAGCGCTGCAGGTCCTGGCCGGCGTGGCCGCCGTGCTCTGCGCCGTCCTGCGGCGGCCCGTCGCCCGGACGCTGCGCGAAGTGTTCGTCCGCGCCTGACGACGCAGGCGCACCGAACGGCGCGCCCGCGTCGCGGGACGTCAGGAGCCGAACGGACCCACGCGGACGACCGACCGCGGGCGGGCCGCGAGGTCCGCCGCGAGGGATCGCACGTCCTCGGCGGTGACCGCGCGGATGCGCTCGAGCGACTCGGCCTGGCTCAGGAGCTCGCCGTGGACGAGCTCGGCCTTGCCCAGGCGCGTCATGCGGGAGCCCGTGTCCTCCAGGCCCAGCACCAGGCCGCCGGACAGCTGCCCGACCGCCCGCTCGTGCTCGGCCGGTGTGATCCCGTCCCCGGCCAGGCGCTCCCACTCGCGCACGAGCAGGTCCACGACCTCGTCGACCTTCGCCGGTGTGCAGCCCGCGTAGAGCCCGAGAAGGCCCGCATCGGTGTGGCCGGCCGAGAAGGCGTAGACCGAGTAGGCGAGCCCGCGCTTCTCGCGGATCTCCTGGAAGAGCCGCGACGACATGCCGCCACCGAGGACGGTCGTGAGGACGGAGAGGGCAAAGCGACGGTCGTCCGTCGACGACAGGCCCGCGCCGCCGATGATGACGTTCGCCTGCTCCGTCGCGCGGTGCACCACCAGCTCGGTCGCGCCGCCGTCGAGCCGAGCCAGCTTCGTGCCGCGCCGCGCCACCGGGGTCGCGCCGGCCTCCAGCGACCAGCCGCCGGCGCCCACGGCTTCGAGGACCTGCGCGCACAGGGCGTCGTGGTCGACGCCGCCCGCCGCGGTCACGACCAGCGTGGCCGAGCGGTAGTGCTCGGCGTAGTGCTCCCAGACGGCGCCGCGGGGCACGGCGCGGATCGACGCCGGCGTGCCACCGATCGGCCGCCCGAGCGGGTGGCCTGCGAGCACGGCCGCGGCGAACTGCTCGTGCACGACGTCGGAGGGGTCGTCGTCGTTCATCGCGAGCTCTTCGAGGATGACCCCGCGCTCGATCTCGAGCTCCTCGGGGTCGAGCGTCGCGGAAGTCACCATGTCGGTGATGACGTCGACGGCCATCGGCACGTCGCAGTCCCGCACCCGTGCGTAGTAGCACGTGTGCTCCTTGCCGGTGGCGGCGTTCGCCTCGCCGCCGACGGCGTCGAACGCCTCGGCGATGTCCATCGCCGACCGCCGGGCCGTGCCCTTGAACAGCAGGTGCTCGAGGAAGTGCGTGGAGCCGTGGTGGCCCCCGGCCTCGTCGCGGGAGCCGACGCCGACCCACGCCCCGATCGTCGCGGAGCGCAGGCCAGGCATCTGCTCGGTGAGCACCCGGATCCCGCCGGGCAGGACGGAGCGTCGGATCACGACGCCACCGTCCTGCTCGGCGGTCAGGTTGCTGCCCGGGGCCCCGGAGGGCCCCAGCGGAAGCTCGAGCGGCACGTCAGTTGGTCGCGTCGCTCGACTCGGCGGCGTCCTCGGCCGGCGCGCCGGCCTCGGCGGACTCCTCGACGACCGCGTGCAGCGAGAGCTTGCCGCGCGGGTCGATCTCGGCGATCTCGACCTGGACCTTCTGGCCGACGGCCAGCACGTCCTCGACGTTCTCCACCCGCTTGCCGCCGACGAGCTTGCGGATCTGCGAGATGTGGAGCAGGCCGTCCTTGCCGGGGGTCAGCGAGATGAATGCGCCGAACGTGGTCGTCTTGACGACCGTGCCGACGTACCGCTCCCCGACCTCGGGCATCTGCGGGTTGGCGATGGCGTTGACCATCGACCGCGCCGCCTCGGCGGACGGGCCGTCGACCGCGCCGATGTAGACCGTGCCGTCGTCCTCGATCGTGATGTCGGCGCCGGTCTCCTCCTGGATCTGGTTGATCATCTTGCCCTTGGGGCCGATGACCTCGCCGATCTTGTCGACCGGGACCTTCACCGTGATGATCCGCGGGGCGAACGGCGACATCTCGTCCGGGCCCTCGATGGCCTCGGCCATCACCTCGAGGATGTGCAGGCGCGCCTCCTTGGCCTGCGTCAGGGCGCCGGCCAGGACCTCGGCGGGGATGCCGTCGAGCTTGGTGTCCAGCTGGATCGCCGTGACGAAGTCCTTGGTGCCGGCGACCTTGAAGTCCATGTCACCGAAGGCGTCCTCCGCACCGAGGATGTCGGTCAGCGCGGCGTACCGCGGCTCGCCGTCCACGACGTCGGACACGAGGCCCATCGCGATGCCGGCGACCGGCGCGCGCAGCGGCACACCGGCGTTGAGCAGCGACAGCGTGGACGCGCAGACCGAACCCATCGAGGTGGACCCGTTCGAGCCGAGCGCCTCGGAGACCTGGCGGATCGCGTAGGGGAACTCCTCGCGGGACGGCAGGACCGGGATCAGCGCCCGCTCCGCCAGCGCGCCGTGACCGATCTCGCGGCGCTTCGGCGACCCCACGCGGCCGGTCTCACCGGTCGAGTAGGGCGGGAAGTTGTAGTTGTGCATGTAGCGCTTGCGCGTCTCCGGGGAGAGCGTGTCGAGCATCTGCTCCATGCGCAGCATGTTGAGCGTGGTGACGCCGAGGATCTGCGTCTCGCCGCGCTCGAAGAGGGCGGAGCCGTGCGTGCGCGCGAGCACGTCGACCTCGGCCGACAGGCTGCGGATGTCCCGCAGGCCCCGGCCGTCGATGCGGAAGCCGTCGGTGAGGATCCGCTGGCGGATGACCTTCTTGGTGACGGCGCGGACCGCGGCGGAGATCTCCTTCTCGCGGCCCTCGAAGCGCTCGGCCAGCGCGGCCTTCGCCTCGTCCTTGATCTCGTCGAGCCGCGACTCGCGCGTCTGCTTGTCCGCGATCGTGAGGGCCTCGGACAGCGGCGTGAGCACGATCTCGTAGACGGCGTCGTACACGTCGGCCTGGTAGTCCGGGAAGAGCGGGAACTCCTGCGTCTCCTTCGCGGCCTGCTCGGCCAGGCGCGCCTGCGCCAGGCACAGCTCGCGCAGGAACGGCTTCGCGGCCTCGAGGCCGGCGGCCACGACCTCCTCCGACGGCGCGGTGGCACCCGTCTGGATGAGGTTCCACGCGCCCTCGGGCGCCTCGGCCTCGATCATCGCGATGGCGACGTCGTCGCCGACGATGCGCCCGGCAACGACCATGTCGAACGTGGCCTGGGCCCGCTCGGCGTAGCGCGGGAAGGCGACCCACTGGCCCTCGACGAGCGCGATGCGCACGCCCGCCACGGGGCCGGAGAACGGCAGGCCCGACAGCTGGGTGGACGCCGAGGCGGCGTTGATGGCGAGGACGTCGTAGGCGTCCTCGGGGTGGATCGACAGGACCGTGACGACGACCTGGACCTCGTTGCGCAGGCCCTTGACGAACAGCGGGCGCAGCGGGCGGTCGATCAGGCGGCACGCGAGGATGGCCTCGGTCGAGGGCCGGCCCTCGCGGCGGAAGAACGAGCCGGGGATCTTGCCGGCGGCGTACTGCCGCTCCTCGACGTCCACCGTCAGCGGGAAGAAGTCGAACTGGTCCTTGGGGCTCTTGCCGGCCGTCGTCGTGGACAGGATCGTCGTGTCCGTGTCCAGGTAGGCCAGCACTGAGCCGGCCGCCTGGCGGGCGAGGCGCCCGGTCTCGAAGCGGACGGTGCGGGTGCCGAAGCGGCCGTTGTCGATGACGGCCTCGGCGAACGTGATCTCGGGTCCCTCCATGGGATCCCCCTTCGTCGAAGGCCCGGCCAGGTTGCGGCGGTCTTCGATCGAGGTCCGCGGAGCGGCAGCTGTGCGCCGAGATGATCCGCGAGCCACTACCGAGGACCGGGCACCGGGTCCGGGAGTGTTCTGGATGGAGTTGTGTGCGCACCGGGGCCAGCCCGTGCGCCTGACACCGAACCAGCCCGGACCCTCGCGGGTCCGGGCTGGTCGGCGTGGTTCAGCGGCGCAGACCGAGGCGCTCGATCAGGCTGCGGTAGCGCGCGATGTCGACCTTCTGCAGGTAGCCGAGGAGGCGACGCCGCTGGCCGACGAGGAGGAGCAGACCACGACGCGAGTGGTGGTCGTGCTTGTGCTCCTTGAGGTGCTCGGTGAGGTCCTTGATCCGCTGCGTGAGCAGCGCGATCTGGACCTCCGGGGAGCCCGTGTCGTTCGGACCGGTCGCGTACTCGGCCATGATGCGCTGCTTGGTGGCGGCGTCGAGGGGCACTGGCTCTCCTTGGGTTCGTTTGCGCGGTGCGCCGGGGCACATCCACCCGGGCTCTCTGGATCCGCGGCCGATCACACGGCGCCAGCAGCCTATCAGCCGTCCGCCGGGCGACCCAACACGAGCGGACCGCGACCGAGCAGCACCCGCGTACGGGCGACGTCGTCGTCCATCTGGGCGACCAGGGCGTCGACCGAGTCGAACCGCAGCATCGGCCGCAGGCGCGCCACCAGCTCGAGCACGACCTCCTCGCCGTACAGCTCCAGGTCCCGGCGGTCGGGCACGTGGGCCTCGACCCGGCGGCCCGCGCCGTCGAACGTCGGGTTCGTCCCGATGGAGATGGCGACCGGCAGGTAGCCGTCGGGGCTGTCGACGGGGTGGTCCACGCGCCGCATCCAGCCGGCGTACACGCCGTCGGCGGGCACGACCCCGGTGAGGTCGCCGCCGAGGTTCGCCGTCGGGTAGCCGAGCGTGCGCCCGCGCGCGTCGCCGTGCACCACGTGCCCGCGGAGCCGGTGCGGCCGGCCGAGGATCGCGGCGGCGCCCTCGACGTCGCCGTCGGCGAGGAGCTCGCGCACCCACGTCGAGGACCACCGCCGGTCGGGCTCAGGCTCGTGGGCGATGTCCTCGACCACCTGCACCTCGAACCCGTACCGCTCCCCCAGCGCCCGCATCGTGCCGAGGTCGCCGTGGTTGTCCTTGCCGAACCGCACGTCGCGGCCGATGACGACGACCCGCGCGTGCAGCCCGTCGACGAGGTAGCGACGCACGAACTCCTCCGCCGTGGCCGAGGCGAACTCCAGCGAGTAGCGCACGACCAGGACTGCGTCGATGCCGGTCTGCTCGAGCAGCTCCAGGCGGTCCGTGAGGCCCGTGATGAGCGGCGGCGCGGACTCCGGCCGGTGCACCTGCGCCGGGTGCGGGTCGAACGTCAGCGCGATGGCCGCCCCACCGATGTGCCGAGCGGTCGCCACCATGCGACCCAGCACGCTGCGGTGGCCGCGGTGCACGCCGTCGAAGTTGCCGATGGTGACGACGGACGGGCCGAAGCCCTCGGGGACCTGGCTCAGGTCGGTCCAGCGATGCACGTGCCAAGCCTGCCACGCCGGGCCGCCCCTCCCGGACGGCGTCCGCGCCGGCGGGCGCCCGTCAGGCCGGGGCGAGGACCAGGACCGGGCGCGATCGCCCCGCCTCGTCCGCGAGCAGGGCGACGAGCGTGCCGTCGGGCGCGAACGCCGCGACGGGCGCGTCGGGCGTCCCCACCGGCCCCTCCGAGGCGGCGATGCGGCGGCCGAACGACAGCTCCCGCGTCTCCTCGGCCGTGAGCTCGCGCACCGGGAAGGTGGCGCGCGCGGCGTCGGCCAGGGGCAGGACCGTGAAGTCCGCCGCCAGCTCCTCCAGGGTGTGCGCGACCTCGAGCCCGTAGCCGCCCACGCGCGTGCGGCGCAGAGCGGTGAGGTGGCCACCGACGCCGAGCCGGGCCCCGACGTCGCGCGCCAGCGCCCGCACGTACGTGCCGGACGAGCAGGTGACCACGACGTCGACGTCGAGGACCGGCGCCCCCTCGTGCTCGGCCGCACGGGTCGCGACGACGTCGAACCGGTGCACCGTGACGGGACGGGCCGCCAGGACGACGTCCTCGCCAGCGCGGACGCGCGCGTAGGCCCGCTTCCCGTCGACCTTGATCGCGCTCACGCTCGACGGTACCTGGGCGATCGGCCCCGTGAGCGCCGCGACGGCCTCCGCCAGTGCCTGCGGGGTCACGGCCCCGACGACGCCCGCGGGCGCCACCGCGAGCACCTCGCCCTCCGCGTCGTCCGTGGTCGTCGCGACGCCGAGGCGCACGGTCGCGGCGTAGTCCTTGTCCGCGCCGACGACGTAGGTGAGCAGCCGGGTCGCCCGCTCCACACCCACCACGAGCACGCCCGTGGCCATGGGGTCCAGCGTGCCGGCGTGGCCGACCCGTCGCGTGCCGGCCAGCCGCCGGACGCGCCCGACGACGTCGTGGCTCGTCCAGCCGGCCGGCTTGTCGACGACGACGAGGCCGTCGGGCACCTACTGCTCCTCGTCCGGCTCGTCCTCGTCCGCACCCGGCTCCGCCGGCTTGCGGTACGGGTCGGCGTCGCCGGCGTACGCGGCCGAGGCCGCCAGCGCGGCGACGGCGGCGTCCTGCTCCCTGGCCGCCCGCAGCGCCTCGGCGATGTGGGCCGCCGTCTCCGGGACGGCGTCCGGCACGAACTCCAGCGTCGGGGTGAGGCGCACGCCCGTCTGACGGCCGACCTCCGAGCGGATCAGGCCCTTGGCGCTCTCGAGGGCCGCTGCCGTGCCGGCCCGCGCCTCCTCGTCGCCGAGGACCGTGTAGAAGACGGACGCGTGCTGGAGGTCGCCCGTGACGCGCACCGCCGTCACCGTCACGAAGCCGAGCCGAGGGTCCTTGACCTTCGTGTCGAGCATCTCCGCGACGATCACCTGGATGCGCTCTGCGAGCCGGGTCGCCCGCGGGTGGTCCACCATCGTGGGGTCCTTTCGACGGTCGTGGGGGTCGGGACGGGCGGCAGGTCGAACGTCCGGGGGCGGGTGGACAGCACCCGCCCCCGGACGCGACGACCGACTACGAGCGCGGGATCTCCCGCATCTCGTAGGTCTCGATGACGTCGTCCACCTGGATGTCGTTGAACGAGCCGAGGCCGATGCCGCACTCGTAGCCCTCGCGGACCTCGGTGGCGTCGTCCTTGAACCGCTTCAGCGAGTCGATGGTGAGGTTCTCCGCCACCGTCTTGCCGCCGCGCAGGACGCGCGCCTTCGTGTTGCGACGGATCGTGCCCGAACGCACCAGCGAACCGGCGATGTTGCCGAACCGGCTCGAGCGGAAGACCTCGCGGACCTCGGCGGTGCCGAGCTGGGCCTCCTCGTACTCCGGCTTGAGCATGCCCTTGAGGGCCGCCTCGACGTCGTCGATCGCCTGGTAGATGACCGAGTAGAACCGCACGTCCACGCCCTCGCGCTCGGCGAGCTCCTCGACGCGCTCCGCGAACTTCACGTTGAAGCCGATGATGATCGCGTTGTCGACCGTGGCGAGGTTGACGTCGTTCTGCGTGATCGCACCGACACCGCGGTGGATGACCCGCAGGTCGACCTCGTCGCCCACGTCGATCTTGAGCAGCGCGTCCTCCAGGGCCTCGACGGCACCGGAGACGTCGCCCTTGAGGACGAGGTTGAGGGTCTCGACCTTGCCCTGCTGGAGCGCCTGCGTGAAGTCCTCCAGGCTGATGCGCTTGCGCCGCTTGGCCAGCTGCGCGGCACGCTCGGCCGCCTCACGCTTCTCGGCGATCTGCCGGGCCGTGCGGTCGTCCGGCGCCACCAGGAAGGTGTCACCCGCCCGCGGGACCGACGTCAGGCCGAGGACCTGGACCGGCCGCGCCGGCGTGGCCTCGGTGAGCGTCGTGCCGTGCTCGTCGAACATCGCACGCACGCGGCCGTGGGCCGTGCCCGCGACGATCGCGTCGCCGACGTGCAGGGTGCCGGACTGGACGAGGACCGTGGCCACGGCGCCGCGACCGCGGTCGAGGTTCGCCTCGACGGCCACGCCGCGCGCGTCCTTGTCGGGGTTCGCCCGCAGGTCCAGCGCTGCGTCCGCCGTGAGCAGGACGGCCTCGAGCAGCTCGTCGATGCCGGTCTGCTGCTTGGCGGAGACGTCGACGAACATCGTGTCGCCGCCGTACTCCTCGGCCACGAGGTTGTACTCGGTCAGCTGCTGGCGGATCTTGGCGGGGTTCGCCCCCTCCTTGTCCACCTTGTTGACCGCGACCACGACCGGCACGTTCGCCGCCTGTGCGTGGTTGAGCGCCTCGATGGTCTGCGGCATCACGCCGTCGTCCGCCGCCACCACGAGGATGGCGATGTCCGTCACCTGGGCACCACGGGCACGCATGGCGGTGAACGCCTCGTGACCCGGGGTGTCGATGAAGGTGATCGGGCGCTCGATGCCCTCGTGCTCGGCCTTCACCTGGTACGCACCGATGTGCTGGGTGATGCCGCCGGCCTCGCCCGCGACGACGTCCGTGGACCGGATCGCGTCGAGGAGCTTGGTCTTGCCGTGGTCGACGTGGCCCATGACCGTGACGACGGGCGGCCGCGGCTGCAGCTGGTCGTCGCCCTCCTCGGCCAGCTCGGCCTCGAGGTCGATGTCGAAGGCCCCGAGCAGCTCGCGGTCCTCCTCCTCCGCCGAGACCATCTCGATGACGTAGCCCAGCTCGGCCGCGAGCGTGCCGAACGTGTCCTCGTCGAGCGACTGCGTCGCCGTCGCCATCTCACCGAGGTGGAAGAGGACGGTGACCAGGCTCGCCGGGTTCGCGTCGATCTTGTCCGCGAAGTCGTTCAGCGACGCACCGTGGCGCAGGCGGATGACGGTCTTGCCGTCGCCGCGAGGCACCTGGACGCCGCCGAGCGACGGCGCCTGCATCTGCTCGAACTCCTGCCGCTTCGCGCGCTTGGACTTCCGCCCGCGAACCGGCCTCCCGCCGGCACGGCCGAACGCGCCCTGCGTGCTGCCGCGGCCGCCGGCGCCGGGGCGACCGCCGCCGCCACCGGGAC
>JAEWYD010000301.1 GCA_023462275.1 Actinomycetes bacterium | reverse complement strand
GGAGTAGACGAGCGGGGTGCCGGCGGGCGTGGTGTTGCCGGTGAACGCGGTCAGGGCCGCGGAGCCGGGCTTGAGGTACGCCGTCTGCGGGTTGCCGAGCACGGAGCTCGTGACGCGCACGGACGTGCCGTAGGTGGTCAGCGAGTAGTCGCCGCCGAGCAGCCGCGAGCGGTTGATCGTGACGTTCTTGCTGCCGCCGTTGTCCGTCTCCAGCCGCACGGCGGCCTGGAGCTCGGGCTTGAACGGGCCGAGGTCGACGAGCACGTTGTCGACCGTCAGGCCGTCGACGCCGCGCACCTCGATGCCGGCGACGCCGGTGCCCGACGCGATGACCGGGTTGTGCACCCACGAGTCGCGGATGACGACGCCGGTGACGGGGCCGCTGCCGGCCGTGACGAGGATGCCGTCCTTGCCGCGGGCGCCGAAGATGTCCACGCGGGTGACCGTGGCGCCGGCGGTGCCGGAGAGGACCAGCGAGCCGAACTCGGAGTCCTCGATCGTGATGCGGTCGCCGCGGAAGATCGCCGTGCCGGTCACGCGGACGTTGCGCAGCGTGAGGTCGCTGCCGGCGAACGTCACGTCACCCGTGATCAGCTTGTTCGCGAGCGTGGTGCTCGCCGTGCGGACGTACCCGCCGGCCATGGACGTCAGGCTCGCGCCGCTCGTCACGCCGGTGGTGGCCGCCGTCGGGGTCGCGGTGGTGCCGGTGGTGGGCGTGGGGCTCGGCGTCGGGCTGGGGCTCGTCGTGGGCGTGGGGCTCGTCGTGGGCGTGGGGCTCGGGCTCGGGGCCGTCTGCGTCGTCGTCGTGGTGGTCACGACGCTGGTGCCCGTGTACTTCAGCAGGTAGCCGCTCGGCGAGGTGTTGCCGGTGAAGGTGGTGATCGGGTCGGAGTCCGGGAAGAGGACGCCGAAGTTCGCGTTGCCCATGACGTTGTTCGTGTACGAGGCGTTGGTGACGTCGCTGTACAGCACGTACCCGCCGCCCAGGAGGCGGGAGTTGGTGACGCTGACGTTCTTGTTGTCCACCGAGACGTCCTCGAAGAACAGCGCCGCGTTGAACTGCGGCTTGTAGGCGCCGAGGTCGATGAGGTCGTTGTCGAGCGTGAGGCCGTCGACGCCGCGCACCTGGATGCCGTCGTAGTGCGACGTGGCGGTGACCAGCGGGTTGTGGATCCAGCTGTCCTTGATGACGACGTCCTTGACGGTGCCGGTGCCGGACATCGACGTGATGTGGAGGCCGTCCTGGCCGGTGTTGCCGAAGACCTCGACGCGCGAGGCGCGGACGGTCTGGCTGCCCGAGAGGGCCCACGAGCCGAACTCGGAGTCCTCGATCGTGACGTTCTTGCCGCTCCGGAAGGTCACGTGCCCCGTGACGCGCACGTTGCGCAGCGTGAGGTTCGAACCGGTGAAGGTGGCGTCGCCGGTGATGACCTTGTTCTGGATCGTGGTGCTGCCCGTGCTGATGTAGCCGCCCGCCATCGGGGTGAGCGTGACGCCGGCGACGACGCCGGTCGTGCTGGCCGACGGCGTCGTCGCCGACGCCGCCGTCGCGGGCACGATCGCGATGCCCGCCAGGAGGAGCGCGGCTGCGCCCCAGGTCCTGATCTTCATGGTCGTTTCCCCCAACCCTGCGCCGCGCGGTGCGGCGACGCCTGGTACAGCGGCATCTTGGGGAGGAGGTTGACGGGACAACCGCGCCGCAGGAGAAATCTCCCGGGCGTAATCTGGTCAAATGATCATGACTTGAGGGACGTAGGTCCCTCCGCGCTTGTGGCGGCTGTCACAGGCGCGGGTCAGCGGAGCCGGACGTCGACCCGCAGGGCGCGGTGGTCGGACAGGCCCACGTCCTCCGCCACCCCCGGCCCCAGGGCGGTCACGGCGCCGTCCGCCAGGATGTGGTCGAGCTGCGTCGTCGGCTCCGCCACGGGGAACGTCCGGGCCGTGGCGAGCGGCCGCCAGCCCGTCAGGCGCGCCGGGAGCCGCCCGGCCAGGTTGAGGTCGCCCATGATGACCACGGGCCGCGCGTGCTCACCGAGGCCGCTGACCAGCCGGCGCAGCTGGTGGGCGTTCCAGCCCGGCACGAAGGTCAGGTGGGTGGCCACCACCTCCAGGAGGCCCTCCGGCGTCTCGACGACGGCCGACAGGGCGGCCCGCGGCTCGTCGTGCACGATCGTCGGCGACCCCCCGCGGTGGAACGTGACCGGCACGGGCCCCGGCAGGGCGGGCAGCGTCGTCGTCAGCCACGCCCGGACCGGGTAGCGGCTGACCAGGGCGATCCCGTAGGCGCTCGCGTCCGGCTGCAGGTCGCCCGTGGCGGCCGTCCACACCCCCGGCTCGCCGGCGAGGGTCGCCACGAACCGGTGCGCGCTCGCGCCCATCGCCTCGGCCGCCACCGCGGTGAGGTCGGCCTGGTGGGACCGCGGCTGGTCGCGGTCGACCTCCTGCAGGGCCAGCACGTCCGCGCCGAGCCGCGCGACCGCCGTCGCGAAGCGGCCCAGGTTCACCTCGCCGTCGGCCGGCGAGCGGCCGTGGAGGATGTTGAAGGTCGCCAGGCGCACACCTCGGAGTCTCGCCCTGCGCCGCGGAGGGCGCACCCGCGCGCCCCCTGCTGCGCTCGCTGTGCCCGCTCTGCTCGCTGTGCCGCTCTGCTCGCTGTGCCCGCTCCGCTCGCCGTGCGGGCCCGCGCACCGTCGGGTACACACGGTGCATGACCGAGGACGAGCGGACCGCCCTGCACGACGGGCTGCGGCTGACCGCTGTCGCGCTGACGGACGCCGGCATCCCGTTCGCGCTCTGCGGCGGCTACGCGGCGTGGGCGCGCGGGGCGCCGGAGCCGGACCACGACGCCGACTTCGTCATCCGCGAGCAGGACATCGAGGCGGCGCAGGACGCGATCGCGCGCGCGGGGCTGGACGTCACGCAGCCCGCGGAGAACTGGCTGTTCAAGGCCTTCCACAACGGCGCGCTCGTCGACATCCTCTTCCGGATGTGCGGGGAGCCCGTGGACGAGGCGATGTTCGAGCGCGCGGACCGCCTCGAGGTGCTCGCCGTCCGCATGCCCGTGCTGAGCGCCACCGACGTGCTCGCCGGCCAGCTCTCCGTGCTCGGGGAGCACTACTGCGACATGAGCCACCTCCTGCCGATCGCCCGGGCCCTGCGCGAGCAGATCGACTGGGAGCACGTGCGGCGCGCCGTCGACGACAACCCCTACGCGCGGGCCTTCCTCTACCTCACCGACCAGCTCGGCATCACCGCCAGGCCAGAGGTCGCGGCGTCGTCGGGCGCCTGACGGGGCGTCGCGCTGCGCTAGTTTGCGGGGCGTGAGTCCCGAGAGCTCGGCCGCCGACCTCGGCGCGCTGCTGCGGTCGCGCGTCCCGCTCGTCGTGATCGAGACCCGGGACGAGGAACGTGCCGTCGCCGCGGTGCTCGAGGTGGCGCGCCGTACGACGCCGCCGCCGCCCGTGTTCGAGTGGGCCGTCTCGCAGGGCCTGCGCCGGGTGGACGTCGAGATGGGCGTGCAGTCCTTCAACGCCGAGCCCGCGCGGATGCTCGCCACGCTCCTGGAGGCCATCCCCGGCATCTACGTGCTCCTCGACTTCCACCCGTACCTCGACGACCCCGTGAACGTCCGCATGCTGCGCGACGTCTGCCAGGGCTACGACGCCGTCCCGCGCACCGTCGTCCTGGTCAGCCCCGAGGTGGACGTGCCCGTCGAGCTCGCCATGCACGCCGCCCGCTTCGAGCTCGCCCCGCCCGACGCCGCCGGCCGGCGGGCGATCGTCGACCAGGTGGCGCGCGAGTGGGTCGCCGCCCGCGGCACGTACGTGACGGCGGACGAGCAGTCCGTCGCCCTCCTCGTGGAGAACCTGGCGGGGCTGCCGGCCAACGACGTCGAGCGCCTGGCCCGCGAGGCGATCTTCGCCGACGGCGCGATCACGGCCGACGACGTGCCGCGCGTGACCAAGGCGAAGTACGACCTGCTCAGCCGCGGCGGCGTCCTCTCCTTCGAGCTCGAGATGCCCGCGCCCGAGGACCTCGCGGGCATGGCGCGCGTCAAGGAGTGGCTCGAGCTGCGCCGCCCGGCGTTCCGGGGCGAGGCGCCCGAGCTCGACGCACCTCGCGGCCTGCTGCTGCTCGGCGTGCAGGGGTGCGGGAAGAGCGTGGCCGCGAAGGCCGCCGCAGCCCTGTTCGGCGTCCCCCTGCTGCGCATGGACCTGGCCGCGGTCCACGACAAGTACGTCGGGGAGTCCGAGCGCAAGCTGCGGGAGACCCTCGCCACGGCGGACCTCATGGAGCCGTGCGTCGTGTGGATCGACGAGATCGAGAAGGGCCTGGCGACGTCCGACGGCGACGCGGGCTCCTCCACCCGGCTCCTCGGCACGTTCCTCACCTGGCTCGCCGAGAAGCGGGGCCGCGTCTTCGTCGTCGCGACCGCCAACGACATCTCCCAGCTGCCGCCCGAGCTGATCCGCAAGGGGCGCTTCGACGAGGTGTTCTTCGTGGACCTGCCGACCGCCGCCGTCCGCGCGCAGATCCTGCGCATCCACGCCGCGCGCCGGGGAGTCGCGCTCACGGAGGCCGACGTCGCGACCCTCGCCGCGGCGTCGGAGGGCTTCTCGGGCGCCGAGCTCGAGCAGGCCGTCGTCGCGGCCGCCTACGCGGCCCACCCCGACGGCGGCGTCGTCACGCCCGCGCACGTCCTGGGCGCCCTGCAGGGCACGCGGCCCCTGAGCGTCGTCATGGCGGAGCGGGTGGCGGCCCTGCGCTCGTGGGCCTCGACGCGGACCGTCCCGGCCGACTGAGCGGGTCCGGGGCCTCCTCAGCGGGTCGTCCGCGGAGCATGATGGAGACGCCGGGACTCGCAGGGAGGTCCACATGCGCGCGTCCGTAGGAGACGTGGTCCACGTCGCGTCCAGCGTGGTGAGCGGGGCGGTCCGGGAGGGCCGCGTGGTGGAGGTGCGGCACGAGGACGGCTCGCCGCCGTTCCTCGTCGAGTGGACGGACACCGGCGAGCGGACGCTCGTGTTCCCGGGGCCGGACACCCGCGTGCTGCACGCCGGCGAGCGGCACGCCTGAGGCGCCCCGAACCGCTCGGTCCGTTCAGCCTGCTCAGTCGGGCTGGTGGGCGCCGTCGGCCTCGTCGAGCCAGGTGACGGCCCGCAGGACGGTGCCCCGCGGCGTCCGCCGGATCTGCAGGAGGTCGGCGAGCTGGTTCGCCATCCACAGGCCGCGCCCGCGCGGCTGGTCGAGCGTCGGGTCGACGCGGCCCGCCAGCGGGTCGTCGAGGGCCCCGGCGTCGGACACCTCGACGACCAGGCGGTCCGGCTCGCGCCACATGCGCAGGATGCCGTCGCCCCCGCCGTGGTCGATGCTGTTGGCGGCCAGCTCGTTCACGGCCACGCACAGGTCGTCGGCGCGGTCGTCGGACAGCCCCGCGGCGTGCGCGCGGTCGAGGACGAAGTGCCGGATGCGGGCGAGGTCGCCGCGGCGGTAGCGGCGGAACTCCGCGACCGTCCCCTCCAAGGGCCCGGGCCGGGGCAGCCGCTGGGCGGCCAGGGTCGTGGCGTGGTCCGGCCCGGCGTACTCGGGTGAGCGCTCCGGCGGGCCGCCCGCGCTCGCGACGCACGGGTGGCTCCGCCGCGCCTCGACCAGCGCGGCGGCCTCCAGCCGGCCGACGTCGTACGGGCACAGCAGCCACAGCGGCGTCGTCGGTGGGACGGCGACGTTGAGGGTCGCCTCGTGCACGTGGCCCTCGGCCCGCCGCGCGCCGTCCTGCCCCGGCCAGACCGCCTCGCCCAGCCCCCGGCACGGCGCCTCGCCGGCCTCGTCGGCGAACCGCCGCCACACGGCCATGACGCGCGCCGGGTTGTGGCCCAGGCGGGCGAGGTCCACGTGGTCCACGCGCGCCGCGTCGGCACCCAGCGCGCCGGCGAGGACCGCCCACCGCTCGGCGTGCACGGCCACCATCACCGGCTGGCCCGCGGCGAGGCCCTCGCGCACGAACGGCACGCTGCCCGCCAGGTACTGCTCGGGGCCGTCCCACAGGAGCGCCTGGTGGCGGAACGCCGAGGGGTGCGGCACACCACCGGCCACGGTCGACTCCCCCCTCCGACGTCCGGGGTCCACCGTAACCGGCCGCGGACGCGCGGCAGGAACCGGGCGCCCGTCGGCGGGCGGCCCTACGGTGCGTGCATGAGTCCGACGGGCCGGCCCCTGCTCCTCCTCGACACCGCGTCGCTGTACTTCCGCGCCTTCTTCGGCGTGCCGGAGTCGGTACGGGCGCCCGACGGCAGTCCCGTGAACGCGGTCCGCGGCCTGCTGGACATGACGGCGCGGCTGGTGACGGCGCGCCGGCCCGCGCGGCTGGTGGCGTGCTGGGACGACGACTGGCGCCCCGCCTTCCGCGTCGCGGCGATCCCGTCCTACAAGGCGCACCGCCTCGCCGCCGACGGCCCGGAGGGGTCGGAGGAGGTGCCCGCGGCGCTGGCCCCGCAGATCCCGGTGATCGCCGAGGTTCTCGACGCGCTCGGCGTCGCGCGGGTGGGGGCCCCCGGCTACGAGGCGGACGACGTCATCGGCGCCCTCACGGCCCGGGAGGTCGCGCGGCCGCCCGCCGAGCGCGCGCCGGTGGAGGTCGTGACCGGCGACCGCGACCTCTTCCAGCTCGTCGACGACGCGGCGGGCGTCCGCGTCCTGTACACGATCAAGGGCATCGGCGAGCTCGACGTCGTCGACGACGCGTGGCTGACCGCGCGGTACGGCATCCCGGGCCGTGCGTACGCCGACATGGCGGCCCTGCGCGGCGACCCGAGCGACGGGCTGCCCGGGGTGCCCGGCATCGGGGAGAAGACGGCCGTGGCCCTGGTCCGCCGCTACGGCGGCCTGGGCGGCGTCGTGCGCGCGGCCGACGACGGCGACCCGGGCCTCACGCCGGCCCAGCGTCGTCGGCTGCTCGACGCGCGCGACTACCTGGCGGTCGCGCCACGGGTGGTGCAGGTGGCCCGCGACGCGCCCGTGCCCGAGGTCGCGGCGGACCTGCCGCGCACGCCCCGCGACCCCGAGCGCCTCGTCGCGCTCGCGGAGCGGCTGCGCCTCGGCACGAGCCTCGCGCGCCTCGTGGACGCCCTCGGGGTCAGCGCCTGAGAGTCAGCGCCTGAGGGTCAGCGCCTGAGGGGGTCAGCGCCTGACGAGCAGCCCGGACAGCGCCGCGCCCCACGCCCGGGCGTTGTCCAGCTCGCCCGCGACCAGCCCGTCGGACTTGCCCTCGACCCAGAAGGTGCGCGGTTCCGCCACGGCGCGGGCGCCCATCTGGCTGAGCTTCTTGTCCACCGACTTGCCGGCCGACCCGGGCAGCTTCGGCTTGAGGACCTTCGTGTCGAAGGCGGCGTAGCGCACGCCGCCGAGCGGCATCTTGAGGACCTCGAGCCACTCGCGGACCCCGAGCTCGGTGGACACCGTCGACGCGCTGGCGTCGCGCGCGGCGTCCTGGCGGGTGTTCGGCCGGCTGAGGCCGAACGCGTGCGTCGGCGCGCCGACGACGAGGATGTCCACCTCGGTGGTGAGCGTGCGCCCGCCGGGCGAGGCGGCGAGGACGCCGACCTCCACCACCCGGACGGGGCCTGCGGGGGCCAGGCCGTGCCCGATCGCTTCTGCGACAGCCTGGGTGCTCCCGTACATCGACTCATAGACGACGAGTGCTGTCATGGCCGCAACTGTGCACCTCGACGAACCGGCTGCCTAGAGCCGTGACCTCCCCGTAACGGGTGAACGGAGCATTCACCCGTTGGGAGCAGCCATCGGCCGTCCCCCCGGCGGCGCTCAGGACCGGGCGGCGAGCAGGTCCGGGAGCAGCAGGCCGGTGCCCGCGACCGCCGCGGCGACCGTCGTGACCAGCAGGAACGCGACCCAGAACGCGCCCGGGACGCGCGTGACGGCGGCCAGCTGGTCGGCGTCGGACGTCCGGGCCCCCCGGTGGCGGCGCGACCGCGCGAGCTCGAGCACCGTGCGGGGCGCGGCCAGCAGCCAGAACCAGGTCAGCGTGTAGGCGGCGGCGGACTGGCCCTCCGGCGGCGCCCACCAGGTCACCGCGGCCACGCCGGCGCCGACGACGACGAGCACCCACAGCCCGAAGAGGTTCCGGACCATGAGCAGCATCAGCGCCAGGACCGCGAGCAGGCCCCAGAGCACCCCGACCGCGTGCCCGCGGGACAGGAGCGCCGCGGCGCCCAGCCCGAGCACGGCCGGGCCGAGGTGCCCGGCGAGGAGCATCGCCACCATGCCCGGGCCGCGCGGCCGACCCCGGGACAGCGTGAGCCCGGACGTGTCCGAGTGCAGCCGGATGCCGGTGAGCCGGCGTCCGGTGAGCACCGCGACGACGGCGTGCCCCGCCTCGTGGGCGATCGTCACGACGTGCCGGGCGAGCGGCCACAGGCCCGGCACGACGACGAGCGCCAGCGCGGCCGCCGCGGTCGCGACGACGACGCCGGTGGAGGGCAGCGGCTGCGTGGCGGCGACGCGGTCCCACAGGTCCATGGGCGTCATGGTGCCAGGCGGGGCGCCGCCGGCCGTCGTGCGGCGCGGCCTACGCCGACGGCGCGGCGGGCGCCTCGGCCTCCTGCGGCGCCAGCACCGTGCCGAGCAGGGGCCCGGCGGTGTCGCCCGGGAGGGCCTTGGCGTAGAGCCAGCCCTGCGCCGTCTCGCAGCCCATGGTGCGCAGGCGCTCGGCCTGCTCGGTGGTCTCCACGCCCTCGGCGACGACGTCGAGCCCGAGGGTGCGCCCCATGTCCACGATGATCCGGACCAGCTCGGTGGTCTGGTGGTCCTGCGCGAGCTGGTGCACGAACGCCTGGTCGATCTTCAGCGCGTCGACCGGGAAGGCCCGCAGCGCGTGCAGCGACGACTGGCCGGTGCCGAAGTCGTCGATGTGCAGCCGCACGCCGGCGGCCCGCAGGTCGGCCATGATCTGCCGCGCGGCGTCCGGGTCGGACATGATGACGGACTCGGTGATCTCCAGGACGAGGGCCTCGGGCGGCACGTCGTGCGCGGACAGCGCCCCCGTCACCGTGGCGAGCAGCTGGTCGGACCAGAACTCGCGGTGGGAGAGGTTGACGGACACGGCGAGCGGCCCGTCGTAGGTGCGGCGCCACGCGGCGATCTGCGCGCAGACCGTCTCGATGATCCACTGGCCCAGCACGACGATGGTCCCGGACTCGGCCATGATCGGCAGGAACTCCGACGGGAGCAGCAGGCCCCGCTCGGGGTGCGCCCAGCGGACCAGCGCCTCGAAGCGCGTGAGCGGGCCGCCGTCGAGCGCCACGACGGGCTGGTAGTGGACGACGAACTGCTCGGCCGTCAGGGCCGACCGCAGCTCGGACTGCGCCCGCAGCCGGGAGGTGGCGCGCGTGTGCATCACGGGGTCGAAGACGCACGCGGTGCCGCGGTCGACGTCCTTGGCGTGGTACATCGCGATGTCGGCGTCGCGCAGCACGTCCTCGGCGCTGGTGTAGCCGGTGTCGGACGTCGCGATGCCGACCGAGGCGGTGACGGAGACCTCGTGGCCGCCGAGGACGACGGGCACCGCGATCTGCTCCTGCAGCCGCTCGACGATGGACGCGACGGCCTCCGCCTTGAGCCCGTAGAGGAGGACGGCGAACTCGTCGCCGCCGAACCGGGCGGCCGTGTCGACGCTGCGCAGGTCCGCGCGCAGGCGCTCGCCGACGACCTGGAGCAGCTGGTCGCCGGCAAGGTGGCCGAGGGAGTCGTTGATGAGCTTGAAGCCGTCGAGGTCGAGGAAGACGACGGCGAAGCGCGCGCCGTCGCCGCGGCGCGTCTGCTCGACCGCCCAGCTGAGCCGCTCGAGGAAGAGCCGCCTGTTCGGCAGGCCCGTGACCGTGTCGTAGAGCGCCGCGTGCCGCAGCTGCTCCTCCAGGCCCTTGCGCCGGTCGATGTCCGCCAGCGACCCGATGACGCGGGTGGTCGCGCCGTCGGGCCCGGCCACGGCGAACGCGCGCAGCAGGAGCCAGTGCACGGTCCCGCCCGCCCGGATGCGGCGGTGCTCGACCTCCACGGGCACGCCGGGGCGCGTGCGCACCTGGTCGAGCGCCTCGCGCAGCGCGGCCACGTCCGCGGGGTGCGCGGCGTCGAACGCGGTCGTGGCGTCCACGGTGTCGCCCGGCTCGAGGTCGAGCAGGTCCCGGCAGCGGTCGGACAGGTACGTGCGACCCGTGGCGACGTCCCACTCCCACAGGCCGTCGTTCGCGGCGCGGGCGGCCATCGCGTAGCGCTCCTCGGAGCGCCGGACGTCGGCCAGCATCCGCTTCTCGCGCAGGGCCGCGCCGAGCAGGGCGGCCCAGTAGTCGTAGGTGCCGCGCTCGACGGCGAACTCGTCCTCGAGCGGCGCGACGAGCGCGAGGATGCCCTGGTCGCCGATCGACCCGCGGACGGGGATGAGGTACGTGACGAGGCCCTCGGCCGCGGGGGCGACGTCGGTCACCTCCGGGGGAGGGAAGGCCTCGATGGCCAGCACGTCGCCCTTGCGCCGGGGCAGGACGCCGTCGGCGCCGAACGTGCCGGCGACCTCGAGCGCGCGCCGGCCGCCCTCGGTGCGCCACAGGCCCAGGCACGCCGCCCGCACGCCCACCGGCCGCAGCCAGCGCAGGCTCGCCGGGTCGGCGTCGATGTCGCCGAGCAGCCCCATGCCCACGCTGTGCTGGCGCGCGATGGCGTCCGAGAGCCCGGCGATCCGGGTCATGCTCGTGGCGGCCTGGGTGCGGGCCAGCGCGGCCGCGGTGGCGGAGACGGCGTACTCGGCCAGCGCGTGGCCCATGCGGTCGCCACCGCTGCCGAGGGCCGGGGCCAGGGCGCGCACGGTCTGCTGCGCGAAGCCGACGACCGCCTCGGGCGCAGGCTGGCCGCGCAGCACCTTCGCGACCTCCGCGTCCACGAGCCGCTCGACGTCGGCGACGGCGACGGCGGTGACCGCTGCCGCGCTCTGCCCGGCCGTGGTCTGGATGAGCGCCGTGACGGCGCGGGCCAGGTCCGCGCCCGCCTGGGACGCCGAGCCGGTGGGCGCGAGCGGCGCCGGGGCGCACCCGCACGAGCGGCGCACGACGAGCTCGGTCGGGAGCACCACGTGCTCGCTCGCGCGGTCCGGGTCGGCGATCTCCGCCAGCAGCACCGCCGCCGAGCGGGCGCCGACCTCGCGGAAGTCCTGCCGCACGGTCGTGAGCCGCGGCTCGGTGTACCAGCCGGCCTCGATGTCGTCGAAGCCGATGACCGCGATGTCCTCCGGCACCCGTAGGCCGAGCTCCGCCAGGCTGTCGAGCAGCTCGACCGCCGTCCGGTCGGTGGAGGCGATGACCGCCGTGCACCGCGCCTCGGGCGCCAGGCCCGCCAGCTGGCGGGCCGCGGCGGTGCCGCCGTACTCCGAGCCCTCGGTGAGCCCGAGCAGCGGCAGCACGGGCAGGCCGTGCGCCGCCATCGCGAGCTGGTAGGCCACGTGGCGGTTGTGGATGTCACTCTGCGCGATGTTGCCGACGAAGCCGATGCGCGTGTGGCCGTGGCCGACGAGGTGGTTCACCGACGCACGGATGCCGCCGTGGTTGTCGACGACGACGTTCGACGTCGACGGGTCGCCGAGCGTGCTCGCGGCGAGGACCACCGGCTTGCCCGCGGCGCGGGCGACGCGCACGAACTCATCGTCCACGCTCCACGTGATGCCGACGAACCCGTCGATGTGGTCCCACGCGATGGGCGGCACGGGGTTGCGGCTCAGCCGGAAGTCGTCCCACGTCTGGCCGGCGTCGAGGGTCTGCACGAGCGTGACGCGTCCGCCGGCGGCCGCGACCTCGCGGACCACTCCGGCCAGCACCTCGCCGAAGAAGAACCCGCCGGTGACGGGCGAGACGACACCGACGTGCACCGGGCGGCTGTCGCCCCGGCGCGCGTGCTCACGCATGACCGTCTCATCGGCGCGCGCACCCCGGTTGGTGAGGGATCGGTCCCCGCCCGGGTCGATTTCGCCCACAGCTCTCCAGGGTCTCGTGGCCGGACCCGCTGGTCCGGGGTTGCAGGAGCGTACCGGCGTCGGCGGCGCCTCACACCGGCTCGGCCAGCGGCACGCCGAGGAGCGCGGCCGCGTCGGCGCCCGGGACGGCCCGGGAGTAGAGCCAGCCCTGCGCCGTCGTGCACCCCATCTCCCTCAGGGCCGCCGCCTGCTCCGGCGTCTCCACGCACTCGGCGACCACCTCGAGCCCGAGGGCCGACGCCATCGCGACGATCGCCCGGACCAGCGCGGTGGGCTGCTCGTCACCGAGGTCCCGGATGAAGGACCCATCGATCTTCAGCGCGTCGACCGGGAAGGTCCGCAGCGCGTGCAGCGACGACTGGCCGGTGCCGAAGTCGTCCATGTGCAGGCGCAGGCCGGCGTCGTGCAGCCGCGTCATCGTCTCGTGCGCGGCGTCCGGGTCGCTCATGACGACGCCCTCGGTGATCTCCAGGACCAGGGACTCCGGCCCGATGCCGTGCCGCGCCATCGCCTCCCGGACCACCGTCAGCAGGTCCGGGTCCCAGAACTCGCGGTGGGAGAGGTTGACGGAGACGCACGCCTCGAAGCCCTCGGCGCGCCACGCGGCCAGCTGGGCGCACACCTGCTCGAGCACCTGGTGGCCGAGGGTGACGATCGCCGTCGTGCCCTCCATGGCCGGCAGGAAGGCGCCGGGTGCGAGCAGCCCGCGCTCGGGGTGCTCCCAGCGGACCAGCGCCTCGAAGCGGTGCAGCCCGCTCCCGTCGAGGTCGACGATCGGCTGGTAGTGCACGACGAACTCGCCGGCCTCGAGGGCCGTCGTGATGGTCGAGCGGGTGCGGAGCCGGTCCATGGCCCGCCGGTGCATCTCGGGGTCGAACACGCAGGCGGTGCCGCGCTCGGACTCCTTGGCCCGGTACATCGCGATGTCGGCGTCGCGCAGCACGTCCTCGGCGTCGGTGTACTCCGTCTCGGAGACGGCGATGCCCACGCTCGCCGTGACCGACACGTCCTGCCCGCCGAGGCTGACGGGTGCCGCGATCCGGGTCTGTATGCGGCGGGCCACGCCCAGCAGGTCGTCGGGCATCGGGTCGGTGAGCAGCACGGCGAACTCGTCGCCGCCGAACCGCGCCGGGGTGTCCACGCCGCGCACCTGCTCGCGCAGCCGTGCGCCGACGACGCGCAGCAGCCGGTCGCCCGCGAGGTGCCCGAGCGAGTCGTTGACCAGCTTGAAGCCGTCGAGGTCGAAGAACAGGACCGCGAACCGGGCGCCCGGCACGCGGCCGGCGCGGGCGATGGACTGGGCGAGCCGGTCGAGGAAGAGCCGCCGGTTGGGCAGGCCCGTCACCTCGTCGAGGAGCGCGGCCTGGCGCAGCCGCTCCTCCAGCTGCTTGACGTCGTCGATGTCCGCGAGCGACCCGACGATGCCGAGCGGCCCGCGCTCGGAAGTCGCGCCGAGGGCGCGCACGCGCACCCACCGGGTCGCGCCGTCGGGGCGGCGCAGCCGGCCCTCCGTCTCGACGGGGACGCCGCGCTCCTGGTGCGCCCGGGTGAGCGTCGCGACGACGTCGGCCCGGTCCTCCGGGTGGAGGCGGCTCACCACCTCGTCGATGGTCACGCCGTGGCCGGGGGTCACGCTCAGGAGGTCGGCGCACCGGTCGGACACGTAGACGTCCGACCCGCCGTTCCACTCCCACAGGCCCTCCTTGGCGGCGCGCGTCGCGATCGCGTAGCGCTCCTCGGAGTGCCGGAGCTCGGCGAGCAGCCGCTTCTCGCGCAGGCCCGCGCCGAGGAACGCCGCCCAGTGGTCGTACGTGGCGCGGTCGGTGGCGAACTCGGGCTCCGCGCGCGCCACCAGGCAGAGCATCCCCTGGTCGCCCCACGCCCCGCGCACGGGGATGAGGTACGCGACGAGGTCCTCGGCCGCGTCGGCGAGGTCCAGCACCTCGGGGGGCGGGAACGCCTCGACCGGGACGACGGTGCCGCGGGTGTGCTCCAGCGTGCCGGCCGGGCCGTGCACGCCGGTCACCACCAGGCGCCCCTCGGCCGGGGTGCTCTCCCACAGACCGAGGCAGCCGGCGACGACGCCGACGCCGTCCAGCCAGGCGAGGTCCGCCGGGTCGCCGTCGGTGTCCCCGAGCAGGCCCATGCCGACGTCGTACTGCTCGCCGAGCGCCTGCGAGAGGCGGTCGACCCGGCCGTGGTCGCGCCGGCCCTGCAGCCGGTTGATCGTGGCGGCCACCCGCCCGACGGCGCGCTGGTGCAGCTCGGCCGCGGCTCCGGTGCCGCCCGCCGCACGGGCGGAGAGCGCGCGCAGGGCCACCTGGGCGAAGCCGTCGACGTCCTCCGGTGCCGGCGCGGCGGCGAGCAGGCGCTCGAGCCGGGCGGTGACCAGGGCGTCGAGCTCTCCGGCGAGCCGGTCCACGAGGGCGGCGTCGGCGTCGACCGCCCCGGCCGGGGCCAGCAGGTCCTCGACCTCGGCCACGAGCGCCTCTGCGGCGGACGCGGTCTCCGCGGTGGGCTCGACGCTGTCGAGGTCGCAGCCGCACGAGCGGCGCCGGACGAAGACCGTCGGCACGCTCAACCGGTCCGTGCGGTGCTCACCGGTGGCGAGCTCGGTGAGCAGGACGCCCGCCGCGGCGGCGCCCACCTCGTCGAACCGCTGGCGGACCGTCGTGAGCTGGGGGTCGCTGTACCAGCCGGCCGGGACGTCGTCGAAGCCGACGAGAGCGACGTCGTCGGGCACGCTCACGCCGTGCCGGCGCAGCCCGCTCACCAGGCCGAGCCCGATGCGGTCGGTCGCGGCGACGACGGCCGTGCAGCGCTCCGGCATCGCGGCGACCAGGTCCGCGGCGGCCTCCCCGCCCGGCTCGACGTCGTTCGTGATGCTGGTGATCGAGATGGGCTCCAGGCCGAGCTCCGCCATGCGCGCCAGGTAGGCCTCGTGGCGCTCGCGGATGTCCGTCTGGGCGGTGCACCCGGCGAAGGCGATGCGGGTGTGCCCGTGCTCGTGGAGGTGGTCGACGGCGGCGCGGACGCCCTGCGCGTTGTCCACGACGACCGGGCGCGCGTCGGCGCCGTCGGCCGTCGTGCAGGCGAGGGCGACGGCCTTGCCGGCCGCCCGCAGGCGCCGCACGTAGTCGGGCGCCGCGCCCCAGGCGCTCACGACGAACCCGTCGAGGTGGTCCCAGCCCACCGGGGGTGCGGCCGCGACGTTGCGCGGGAACGCCTCGCCCGTGAGGCCGGCGTCGAGGGTCTGCAGGAGGGCGACGCGGGCGCCCGTGCGGGCGGCCTCGCGGACGACACCGGCGAGGATCTCGCCGAAGAAGAACCCGCCGGTCACCGGCGACAGCACACCGATGCGCTGGGGGCGCGGGTCGGTGAGGGCCGGGGACGTCGGGCCGGAGCGGGGGACTGGCACGGCGGGGCTCTCTTCCACGATGAAAGGTCAGTCCCTCCATCGGCAGGCGGACCCCGGACGTGAGCGCTCTCACCCGCCCGGACCCGGCGGCGGACGGCTCGGACTGCCGCCTGTCGGGCATCGGAGAGAGGATGGGCGGGAAGGAGGCCCCCATGACGCAGGTGCACAAGAGCGACGCCGAGTGGCGCGCGCAGCTCAGCCCCGAGGAGTACGCGGTGCTGCGCCAGGCCGCGACCGAGCGGCCGTGGACGGGCGCCCTCCTGGGCGAGACCCGGCAGGGCACGTACCGGTGCCGGGCGTGCGGTGCGGTGCTGTTCCGCGCCGAGACCAAGTTCGACTCGCACTGCGGCTGGCCGAGCTTCTACCAGCCGACCGAGGAGGACGCGGTCGTGCTGCGCGAGGACGCCAGCCTCGGCATGGTGCGCACGGAGGTGCTGTGCGCGGCGTGCGGGTCGCACCTCGGGCACGTCTTCGACGACGCCCCGCAGACGCCGACCGGCGACCGGTACTGCATGAACTCGGTCTCCCTGACCTTCGAGCCGGACGGCGCATGACCGAGCGGCGGCCGCGCCGGCCCGCGATGCTCGACCCGTACCAGGCCGCTGCGCTGCCGAGCGGCCTCGATCCCGCGCTGCGGGGCGACGTGGCGCACACGACGGCGCGCGCGCTCGTCGCGGGCGGGCGGGCGTCGGAGGACCCGGCGGTGCACGACCGCCTGCTGCGCCTGGTCGAGGC
>JAEWYD010000300.1 GCA_023462275.1 Actinomycetes bacterium | reverse complement strand
GTCAGAACCCGCCGGTCGCGGGCGCGAGCCGCACCCGGCCGCCCCCGGCGTGCTTCGCCGCGTACATGGCCGCGTCCGCACGGCGCAGGACGTCGGCCGGGTCGCCCCGGGTGGTGCGGTCCAGCAGCACGACGCCGGCGCTCGCCGAGACCTGCACCTCGACGCCGTCCACGACGAGCGGCTTGGACACGGCGGTGACGAGCCGGTCGCCCAGCTCGGCGGCGCCGTCCCGCTCGAGCACCGTGTCGCACAGCACCACGAACTCGTCGCCGCCCTGGCGCGCCACCGTGTCGTGCCGGCGGGCCGCCGCGGTCAGCCGCCGGCCGACCTCGACCAGCACGGCGTCGCCCACGTGGTGCCCGTGGAGGTCGTTCACGGCCTTGAACCGGTCGAGGTCCACGAACACCACCGCAACCGCCTGGCGCCCGTCCAGACGCGCGACCGCCTGGCGCAGGCGGTCCTCGAGGAGCACGCGGTTGGCCAGGCCCGTCACCGGGTCGGTGAGCGCCTGACGGGCGAGCCGCTCGTGCGTGGCCACCGTCTCGCTGACGTCGCGCGCCGTCACGACGACGGACTCGATGCGGCCGTCCGCCGCGCGCAGCGGTGCGAGCTGCAGCTGGAAGCACTGCTGGTCGTCGGCGCGGACCTCGCGGTGCAGCCGGATCCCGTCGGCCAGGACCTCCCGCGCGGCCTCCTCGACGGCCAGGACCACGGGCGCGAGGGGCCCGGACGTCGGCAGCCGGCGCCCGACCACCGCGGCGTGCGACGTGCGCAGCAGGTCGAGGGCGGCCGCGTTCATGAAGCCGACGGCGAGCTGCGGGTCGAGCCGCGCGATGGCGTCGGAGGAGTTGTCGAGCACGGTGCGCAGCCGGGCCTCCGTCGCGCGCAGCTCCGCGAGCGCCTCCGCAGCCCGCCGTTCGGCCAGCACGCGTCCGGTCACGTCCTGCGAGATGCCGACCAGGCCGACGATGCGCCCGGCCTCGTCCCGCAGGGCGCGCTTGGTGGTCACCGCCCACGTCTCGGACCGGTCGGGCCAGACCTCGCGGACCTCCTTGTACGCCGAGCCCTCGCCGGTCGCCATGATCTGGCGCTCCTCGGCGAGGGTGAAGGACGAGGTCTCGGCGGCGAACATGTCGGCGTCGGTGAGGCCGATCATCGCCTCAGGCGCCATCCGGTGCTTCGCCGCCGTCGCGTCGCTGACGAGCACGAAGCGGCTCTCGAGGTCCTTGACGTAGACGACGGCGTCCGGCCCGCTCAGCAGCGCGCGCAGGCACGCCCGGGCGAAGCGCGGGTCGTCGAAGGGATCGGTGCGGGCCGCCGCGTCCGCGGGGGACGAGGTGGGGACCGGACCGGCGGAACCGGTGGGGGAACTGGCGGGGGAACCGGCGGGGGAGTCGGTGGCGCTCGTGGTGACGAGTTCCTTCTGTGCTGAGGTTCTCCGGCCGGGGGGTCCGGAGCGACAACAGGGTGCTGCGCGGCTCGGGCGGAGCGGTCGCCTCCTGACCTCACCGAGCCGTTGGGGACTGATCGGCCGCGGGGAGCGAGTCGTAAGGGGACTTTCGGGCCGGATCGGCGGACCCGTCCGGGCGCGGTTACCGTTGCCGCGTGCGCCTGGGCCTCGTCGTCGACTACGCGGACGACTTCCACGCGGCCGCGGCGCTGGTGAGGGCGGCCGAGCGCGCCGGCGTCGACCTGGTCGCCGTCGCGGAGGCCTACTCGTTCGACGCCGTCAGCCGCCTCGGCTACCTCGCCGCCGTCACGGAGCGGGTGACGCTCGCGGCCACGATCCTCAACGTGTTCTCGCGCAGCGCCGCGACGCTGGGCATGACGGCCGCCGGGTTGGACGACGTGTCGGGCGGCCGGTTCGAGCTCGGCCTCGGCGCGTCCGGACCGCAGGTCGTGGAGGGCTTCCACGGCGTGCCCTTCGAGGCCCCGCTGGCGCGGGTGCGCGAGACGGTGGAGGCGTGCCGCCTGCTGTGGCGGCGCGAGCCCGTCGTCGTGCAGGGCCGGGCCGTGCAGGTACCGCTGCCCGACGGCGTCGGGACGGGCCTCGGCAAGCCGCTCCGCCTGGTCAACCGGCCGCGGCGCGAGCGGGTGCCGGTCTCGATCGCCTCGCTGACCCCGCGGGCCGTCGCCCAGACCGCCCAGATCGCCGAGGGCTGGCTGCCCGCGTTCTTCCTGCCCGAGCGCGCCGAGGCGGCGTGGGGCGAGGCGCTCGCCACGGGGCTCGCAAGGCGCGACCCGTCGCTGGGCGACCTCGACGTGCACGTGATCGCCCCGCTGCTCGTCGGGGAGGGCCCGGCCGTCGAGATCGCGACGGAGGCGCACGTCGGCCGCGTCGCGCTGTACGTCGGCGGGATGGGCGCGCGGACCGCCAACTTCTACGCCGACCTCGCGTCGCGGTACGGGTTCGCCGACGCCGTCGGGCAGGTCCAGGAGCGGTTCCTCGCGGGCGACCGGGCCGGCGCGGCGGCGGCGCTGCCGCCGGAGCTCGTCTCGGGCACGGCGCTCATCGGGGACGCCCGGCACGTGCGCGGGCGGCTGCGCGCGCTGGCCGCGGCGGGCGTCACGACCCTCACCGTCCAGGTGCTCGCGCAGGGCGCCGAGGCCCGCGTGGAGCAGCTCGAGGCGGTCCGGGCGCTGGTCGACGAGCTCGCCTGACCGGCGTCGGCCGGGGCGTGGCGGAGAGTCGCCGGACTCGGCGCGCGCGGCCCCCGTTTTGGCCGACGGCGGGGGGACGGGGCAGGCTGCTCCGGTGACCTCCCGCTGGCCCGGCCTCGCCCTCGCGGGTGCCCTGGGCCTCGTGGCCACCGGCCTCGGCACCGCCGCACCGGTGGTCGGAGGGCCCGTGATCGGCATCGTCCTGGGGGTCGCGGTGCGCGAGGTGCTCGCGCGTCGGCGGCCGTCGGTGCCGGCACTGGTGACGCCCGGCGCCCGCGTCGCCTCCAAGGTCGTCCTGCAGACGGCCGTCGTCCTGCTCGGCTTCGGCCTGTCGCTCGCCCAGGTGGCCCGGACCGGCTGGGAGACCCTGCCCGTGATGCTCGGCACGCTCGCCGTCGCGCTCGTCGGTGCCGCCCTCCTCGGGCGGGCGCTCGGCATCAGCGGCGAGACCACCACGCTCGTCGGCGTCGGGACCGGCATCTGCGGCGCGTCCGCGATCGCCACGACCAGCGCCGTCATCGGCGCCTCGGAGGTGGCGATCGCGACGTCGGTGACGACGATCTTCCTGTTCAACGCCACGGCGGCGATCGTCTTCCCGCTGCTGGGGCACGCCATGGGCCTGTCCCAGCACGCGTTCGGCCTCTGGGCCGGGACGGCGATCAACGACACGTCGTCCGTCGTCGCGGCCGGCGCCGTCTACGGCTCGACGGCGCTGGCCGCGGCGGTGGTCGTGAAGCTGACGCGCACGCTGATGATCGTGCCCGTGTCCGTCGCCCTGGCGCTGCGCACGCACCGACGCCAGGCGGGCGCCGGCGCCGGCGTGCCGTGGCGTCGCCTGGTGCCGCCGTTCCTCGTCCTGTTCCTCCTCGCCGCGGGCGTGCGCAGTCTCGGCCTGGTCCCGGACGGGTGGCAGGACGGCATCTCGTGGACGGCCAAGCTGCTGACCGCGGTGGCGCTCGCCGGCGTCGGGCTCCTGACGCCGGTCGAGGGCCTGCGGCGCGCGGGCTGGCGGCCGCTCGCGCTGGGCGGCGTCCTCTGGGTCGCCGTCGCCCTGAGCAGCCTGGGCCTGCAGGCGGCGACCGGCCGGCTCTGACCCGCGCTACGCCGTCGTGGGGCGCACCGCGCGGACGACGGCGCCGTGCATGCCGTCGGCCACCTCGTGGGTGAAGGTGACGGTGGCGTCGACGAAGCCGGCCTGGGCGAGCTCGGCGAGGTACTCGCCGCGGGAGAGGGCCCCGGCGATGCAGCCGACGTGGCTGCCGCGCTCGGCGCGCTCGGCGGGGGAGAGGCGGTCCTCGGCGACGACGTCGGACACGCCGAACCGGCCGCCCGGGACGAGAACGCGGTGCGCCTCGCGCAGCACGGCTGCCTTGTCGGCGGAGAGGTTGATGACGCAGTTGGAGATGACGACGTCGACGGCGCCGTCGTCGAACGGCAGCTCCTCGATCGTGCCCTCGCGGAACTCGACGTTCGCGACGCCGGCCTCGGCGGCGTTGCGCCGCGCCAGGGCGAGCATCTCGGTCGTCATGTCGACGCCGTAGGCGAAGCCGGTGGGCCCGACGCGGCGGGCCGACAGGAGCACGTCGATGCCGCCGCCGGAGCCCAGGTCGAGGACGCGCTCGCCGGGGCGGAGGTCGGCGACCAGGAGCGGGTTGCCGCAGCCCAGCGACGCCTCGACGGCGGCGGCGGGGAGCTGGCTGGTGGCCTCGGCGTCGTACAGGCCGGCGCCGAAGATCTGGACCTCCTGGGGGCCGGTGGCGGAGCAGCAGCCGCCGGACCCGCCCGAGCCGACGGAGGTCGCGGCCTCGGCGTAGCGCTGGCGGACCTGCTCGCGGAGGGTGTCGGCGTCGGCGTGGGTCATGGCGTCCTCCTGCATAGACGGCTGTCGATGCTTAGAGGATGGCGGGCCGCATCGATGACTGTCAATACGGTCGTGATGGTCGTCCCTCGTGCCGGTGGGTCGCGAGTGCGGACCTGCGCCGGCCGTGATCCTCGAGTTGCGTAGACGAGCGTCTAATTAGACACTCGTCTAAACAAGGAGCGGCATGGCAGTCGACGCAGGCACCGGGAGGGCGCTCCCGCGGGACGTCGCCGATGCCGCCGTACCCGTGCTCCGGGCGCTCGCCGACCCGCTGCGGCTCCAGGTGGTCGCGGCGCTCGCGACGGCGGAGGGCGGCACGCTGGCGGCCGGCGAGATCGCGGCGATGACCGAGCTGGCCGGCCCGACGGTGTCCCACCACCTCAAGGCGCTGCGCGAGGCCGGCGTCGTGACCGCCGAGCGCCGCGGGACGTGGGTGTTCTACGCGCTCGTGCCCGGCATGGGACGCGTCGTCACCGGGCTGCTCGACGCGCTCGCGCACGCGGCCGCTCTGCCGGGCCCGGCGGACGACCTCGACGAGGGTGCCCGCCCTGACGTGGAGGCGCAGCTGGAGCGCGGCGTCGAACGGCTCGCCGCCCGGTTCCCGGCGGTGCCGGTCGAGCAGATCCGCGTGCTCGTGCGGGAGTCGTCCGTGGCGCTGGCCAGGACCGCGACCGTGACGACCCACCTGCCGCTGCTCGCCGAGCGGTTCGCCGCGCAGCGGCTCGAGGACCGCACCGCCGTCGAC
>JAEWYD010000299.1 GCA_023462275.1 Actinomycetes bacterium | reverse complement strand
GCGTCCACGTCGCCACCGAGCGCCCGACCGGGACGCCGACCGGGTGGTCGACGTGCGGGCGCGGCCGCCGTCCCCCGTGCGCTCGCTCGGGCGGCTCGGCCGCCACCGGGTCGACGACGCGCGGCGGCGCCACGGGCTTGCCGAACGTCCCGTGCGCGCCGTACCAGGGCGGCAGGGCGTCCGCCGGCGTCGGACCCGTCGGCGCGGGGCCGACGGGGGCCGACCGGTGCATGGTCCACCACTCGCTCGCGGGCTCTGGGCCCTTGAGGGAGCCCCAGCGCTCGATGCTCTTGCTCCAGGCGTCCTGCTGCCCGACGTCGTAGCCGAGCGCGCGGGCGGCGTCGCGCACCGCCGACTTGGGCCGGTAGGAGATGACGTTCGCGACCTGGGCGGCGTGCCGGCGGCCGAACCGCTCGTACACGTGCTGGATGACCTCCTCGCGGCGGCCCGCCTCGATGTCGACGTCGATGTCCGGCGGCCCGTCCCGCTCGGGGGCGAGGAAGCGCTCGAACAGCAGGCCGTGGCGGACGGCGTCGACGGCCGTCACGCCCAGCGCGTAGCAGACCGCGGAGTTCGCCGCGGAGCCGCGGCCCTGGCACAGGATGCCGCTGTCGCGACAGAACGACGTCAGGTCGTGCACCACCAGGAAGTAGCCCTGGAAGCCGAGGGTCTCGATGACGTCGAGCTCGTGCGCGATCTGCGCGTACGCCCCGGGCACCCGCTCGGCCTCGGGCGGGCCGTAGCGCTCCAGTGCGCCACGACGCACGAGCTCGCGCAGCCAGCTCGCCTCGTCGTGGCCGGGCGGCACGGGATACGGCGGCAGGTTGGGCGCGACCAGCGAGAGGTCGAAGGCGCACTCGGCCGCGAGCGCCGCGGCGGTGCGCACGGCCTGCGGGTGGCGGCGGTGCCGGGCGAGCATCTCCCGGGCCGACCGCAGGTGGTTCCCGGGCGCGCCCGGCAGCCAGCCGTCGGCGTCCTCGAGGCTCGACCGCGCCCGGACGGCCGCGAGCGCGGCGGCCAGGTCGGCGTCGGCGGGCGTGGCGTAGTGGACGTTGCCCGTGGCGACGAGCGGCAGCCCCGCCGCCTCGGCGAGCTCGGCGAGGGCGGCGTTGCGGTCGTCGTCCCACGGGTCCCCCGTGTCGGTGATCTCGACGGCCACGTTGTCCCGGCCGAAGAGGGCGACGAGGCGGTCGAGCTCCGCACGCGCGGCCGCGGCGTCCAGGCGCGCCGTCGGGTCCCGGCGCACCCGCCGCTCGAGCGCCTGGCGGACCGCGCCCTTGCGGCAGCCGGTGAGGACGAGCCACTGCCCGGCCGCGGCCTCCGCCAGCTCCGGCAGCCGGTACCGCGCCGCACCCTTGGTCCCCGTGGCGAGGTGCGCGTCGGCGATGGTCGTGGAGAGCGCGCGGTAGCCGTCGGCACCGCGCGCCAGCACGAGCAGGTGGGTGGCCCGCGGGTCCGGCACCCCTGTCGGTGGGTCCAGGACGCCGTCGATGTCCGGCAGGTGCAGCTCGGCGCCGAACACCGTGGGCAGGCCGACCTCGCGCGCGGCCTGGGCGAACCGGACGACGCCGTACAGCCCGTCGTGGTCCGTCAGCGCGAGGGCGCCCAGCCCGAGCCGCGCCGCCTCGTACGCGAGGTCCTCCGGCTGGCTCGCACCGTCGAGGAAGCTGAACGCCGAGTGCGCGTGCAGCTCCGCGTAGGCGCGCTCAGTCATAGAGCGCCTCCAGGTGCCAGACGCCGTCCCGCAGGGCGAGCAGCACCGCACGGCCGTCGCCGAGCGTCGCCTGGAGGTAGGCCTGCCGGCCACCGCCGGCGACCCACCACCGCTGCTCGACGGGCCACGGCCCGGCCCAGCCGGTGATCCGGGCCTCGCGCTCGACGCCGTCCTGCGGCGGCCACCACAGGACGGCAGGCTCGCCGCTGACCTGCAGGCGCGCGTCGACCTCGACGCGTCGACCGTCGGCGTCGCAGACCTGGACCAGCTGCGGCTCCGCGAGCACGGTCGCCGGGGCGGGCGGCGGGAGCTGACCGGGCCAGGGACGGTCGACGGGCCGCGCCGCGGGCGGCTCCTCGCCCCAGGGTGCGAACCGGACCCGGTCGCGCACCTCGCGGCCGCCCTGCACCGCGACGCCGAGCACCGCCTGCGTGCCGATGAGCCCCTGGATCCGGTGCACCGCCCGGTGCGCGCGCAGGTCGGTGCCGCTCGCGCCGCCCCACAGGCGACCCTGCTCGGCTCCCGCGGGCGCGACCTCCTCGGCACGCAGCCCGAGCCGCACGATGGCCGCGGGCACCGGGTCGTCGACCGTCCCGCGGCGCAGCGCGTGGCCCGTGAGCCAGCCCTCCAGCTGCCAGCGCACGCGGTCCGTCATGCGGGCCACGGACAACCCGCCGAGGGCGGCGTCGGCCCGCCAGGTGCGGGCGAGCTCCTGGCCGCCCTCGGTCTGCGCGGTGATCTCCAGCCGCCCGCAGGCGACGCCGCGCGCCACCATCTGCTCGTGCAGCGCCTCGGCGAGCCCGCGCGCCGCGAACGCGGTGGCCTCCAGACGCTCCACGGGCGGGTCGAGGTCGACGACCACCGCGACGTCGGGCTCGAGCCGCCGCAACGCCGTCGGCCGGTCGTCCACGCCCGCCGCGACGTCGTGCGCCCAGGCCCCCAGGTCGCCGAAGCGCGCGAAGAGGTCGTCGCGCGGCAGGGCGGCCAGGTCCCCCAGCGTGCGCAGCCCGAGCCGGCCGAGCAGGCCCACGAGGTCGGCGACGCGCTCGGCGTCCTGGGCGGCGACGTGGACCAGCTCCGCCAGGCCGAGCGGCGCGAGGAAGGCGGGGGTGCCACCGGTCGGCACGATCCGCGCCGCGCGCGCCGCCAGCACCGCCGCCCCCGCGCCGTCGGCGATCCCGACCTGCGCCTCGTACCCTGCGAGGACGGCGACCTGGCCCACGAGCTCCGCGGCCAGCGCCTCCTCGGACCCGTGGTAGCGCCCGGCGCCCCGGGCCGGCACGAGCACCAGGCCCGGGCGGGCGATCTCGATGCCGGAGACCACCGTCTCGGCAGCCGCCGCGACCGGCTCGAAGCCGCGCACGTCCCGACCCGGGTCGGCGGCCAGGAGCTCGAGCCCGGGACACGCCTCCTGGGCGTACCGCCGGCGCATCCCCCGGCGCACCCCGGCGGCCCGCGCGACGGCGGAGACCGCCACGACCCGCCGGCCGTCGTGCACCGCGGCCGGGACGTGGCCGGGCACCTCCCCTGCCGCCATGGCGGCGACCACCGGCCAGTCGGGCACCCACAGCGCCGCCGTGCGCGTGGGTGACTCGGCGAGCCGCCCGGCGGCGCCGGCCGCCGTGCCGGATCGCGTCCGGACCGCGGCGCTCATCCTGCTCGCCTGCCTTCGAGCCCGCCCTCGGCCCCGCCCTCGACCAGGTGCAGCGGCAGGACGCCGGGGCCGGCCGGCACCCCCGCGGC
>JAEWYD010000298.1 GCA_023462275.1 Actinomycetes bacterium | reverse complement strand
GCCCGGGGCCCCTGCGCCGCCGTCGCGCGAGGTGCCCGAGCCGGTCGCCGGCCGCCTCGTGCGCCTGCGCGAGCGCCTCGCGCGCTCCGGCTCGCCGCTCGGCACGCGGCTGCTGGCGGTCCTGTCGCGCGACCACCTCAGCGAGGACGACTGGGACGAGATCGAGGAGACCCTGCTCCTGGCCGACGTCGGCGCCGGGCCCTCGGGCGAGCTCGTCGAGCGCCTCCGCGAGCGGGTGCGCGTGCTGGGCGTGCGGGACCCGGGTGCGGTGCGCGCGATGCTGCGCGAGCAGCTCCTGGAGCTCGTGGGCGACGGGGACCGCTCGCTGCACCTGAAGGCGGTGACCGAGGACGGCGCGGCACGGCCAGCCGTCGTGCTCGTGGTGGGCGTGAACGGCACCGGCAAGACGACGACGGTGGGCAAGCTCGCGCGTGTCCTCGTCGCCGAGGGCCGCAGCGTCGTCCTCGGCGCGGCCGACACCTTCCGCGCGGCCGCCGCGGACCAGCTGCAGACGTGGGGATCCCGGGTCGGGGTCCCCACCGTGCGCGCGGACCGCGACGGCGCCGACCCCGCCGCGGTCGCCTTCGACGCGCTGCAGCGAGCCCAGACGGACGGCGTCGACGTCGTGCTCGTGGACACCGCCGGCCGCCTGCAGAACAAGGCCGGCCTCATGGACGAGCTCGGCAAGATCGCCCGGGTGCTGTCCCGCGGCGGCGCGATCTCGGAGGTGCTGCTGGTCCTCGACGCGACGACCGGGCAGAACGGCCTGCGCCAGGCCCAGGTGTTCGCGGAGGTGGCCGGGGTGACCGGCATCGTGCTGACGAAGCTCGACGGGACGGCCAAGGGCGGCATCGTGGTGGCCGTGCAGCGCGAGCTCGGCGTGCCCGTGAAGCTGGTCGGCCTCGGCGAAGGGCCGGACGACCTGGCGCCGTTCGAGCCGGAGGCGTTCGTGGACGGGCTGCTGCAGGACTGAGGGGGCGGAGCGAGCGCGACGCACGAGGGCCCGGCCGGAGCCATCCGGCCGGGCCCTCACGTCAGCGCCCGCGTGCCGCGTCAGCGGCGGCCGAGCTCCGGGCGCGCCGAGTAGTCGGTGAGCCCGACGACGTTGCCCCAGGGGTCCTGCACCTCGACGGCCCAGCCGGTCGGGATGAGGACGGGTGGGGTCATCGGGGCGATCCCCGCGGCCTCGAGCTCCGCGGCGGCGGCCCGCGCGTCGTCGACCTCGAGCCAGATCTTCTGCCCGCCGACCCGCGGGCTGGCGACCACCGCGACGCCGAGCCCGGGGGTCTCCGGGCCGACGCTGAGCAGCGCCATCGCCATGTGGTCGAACCGCTTGTGCACCTGGAGCCCGAGGGTCGTGTAGAAGGCCAGGGCCTCGTCGAGGTCCCCCACCTCGACGAAGACGTTGTCGAAGCCGAGCACTGTCGTCATGTCACTCAGCCCCGCAGCTCGGCGAGGCGCGGGTGGTCGCGCCAGGCGGGCATGCCCGCCATGTACTCGAGCGTCGCGTGCTCGACGTCGGTCCGGCTCGCGCTCGGGTCCCGGCGGGCCTGCCAGTCGACCATGCGGGCGAACCGCTCGTCGAAGGCCTGCAGGTTCCCGTCGGCGTCCGTGCAGTACTGGCAGTAGTGACCGGTCTCGATCGGCATGCCGCAGCTCTCGCAGCTGATGGTGGGCGTGGTCATGACTCTCCGTTCTCGTGCTTCGTGGTCGGGGTGGGGACGGGCGCGGCGAGCAGGGCGTGCAGGCCATCGAGCAGCGCCGCGCGGCTCTCGGGTTCCAGGGCTCCGGCGGCCGCGCCGAGCAGCTCCACCGAGAGCACCTGCCGGTCGAGGTCGAGCGCGGCGAAGCCCTCCGGCGTCAGCCAGACCAGCGTCCGACGCCGGTCGGCCGGGTCCGGCTCGCGCGCGAGCAGGCCCTTGGCCTCCAGCCCGGTGACGATGTCGCTCACCACGGACTGGGCGCGGTCGAGGTGACCGGACATCTCCCCGACGGTGAGCGGCCCGGCGTGGGCGAGGTGCTGGAGCACCGATCGGGAGGCGCCGGACATCGCCGACCGCTTGCCGTCACGACGGTGGAACTGCAGGTAGACGCGCTGGAACGCCTCCTCGAACGCCGCGGCGAAGGCCTGGGTGGCCGGGTCGTCTGGCTCTGCTGCCGTGCTCATGGCGCCACCGTCCCGCGGGCGGGATGCATCGTCAATCCCGATGGATCTCACCCCGACCCGGGGGATCCCTCCCCGAGTGGAACGTTCCGCACGCTCGAACCGATGCAGTGGAACGTTCCGCGTGCGCAACGTTCCACTGGGCGGGGCTGGGCGGGTGTGGGGCGGGGCGGGGGTGGGCGGCGCAGGGCCCGCGAAACGCAACGTTTACGGCGTCGGGCGGCTTGTCACCGGACCGAAACACGAGTGCCGAGGGGCGGTAACGGCGCTCCACCACCCTGATCTCGGACCAGCCGCCCCCCGGCTGGCGAGGGAGAGGCGATCTCTATGGAATTCGCGCTGAACACCGGGAACACCGCCTGGATGCTCACGGCCTCCGCACTCGTGCTGCTCATGACGCCGGGTCTGGCGTTCTTCTACGGCGGCATGGTGCGCGGCAAGTCCGTGCTCAACATGATGATGATGAGCTTCGGGGCCATGGGCCTCGTCGGCCTCATCTGGATGCTGTACGGCTACTCCGGGGCCTTCGGGTCCGACACCCTGGGCGGGCTGCTCGGCAACCCGTTCGACTTCTTCGGGGTCAACTCGATCACCGACGACCAGAGCCTGATGTTCGCGGCCGGCGTCCCGGCGCTCGTCGCCGTGGTGTTCCAGGCGACCTTCGCGATCATCACGGTGGCCCTGATCTCCGGTGTCGCCGCGGACCGCATGAAGTTCAGCACCTGGATGGTCTTCGCCGGCATCTGGGCGACGATCGTCTACGTGCCGATGGCCCACATGGTGTGGGGCGGCGGCCTGCTCGGCGCCGACGGCATCACCTCCGGCTTGTCGACCCCCATCGACTTCGCCGGTGGCACCGTCGTCCACATCAACGCCGGTATCGCCGGACTGGTCCTCGCCATCGCGCTGGGCAAGCGCAAGGGCTTCGGCACCGAGCCGATGCGGCCGCACAACCTGCCGTTCGTGATGCTCGGCGCGGCCCTGCTGTGGTTCGGCTGGTTCGGCTTCAACGCCGGCTCGGAGTTCGCCGCCGACGGCGTCGCGGGCCGCGCGTGGCTCAACACGGCGCTCGCCACGGCCGTCGCGATGCTCGCCTGGCTCGGCACGGAACGTGTCCGCGACGGCCACGCCACGTCGCTCGGTGCGGCGTCCGGCGTCGTCGCCGGCCTGGTGGCCATCACCCCGGCGGCCGCGGCGGTCGACACGTTCGGCGCGATCGCGATCGGCGCCGCGGCGGGCATCATCTGCGCTCTCGCCATCGGCCTGAAGTACAAGTTCGGCTTCGACGACTCGCTCGACGTCGTCGGCGTCCACCTGGTCGGCGGCCTCACCGGCACCGTCCTGGTCGGCCTCTTCGCCCACGTGGGCAGCGACGTGAACGGCACCTGGTACCCCGACGGTGCCAAGAACGGCCTCTTCTACGGCGGCGGGCTCGCCCAGCTCGGCACGCAGGTGATCGCGGCGCTGTTCGCCGTGGTCTTCAGCGGCATCCTCACGGCCGTCATCGCCTACGCCCTCAAGGCCTCGATGGGCCTGCGGGTCACCGAGGACGCCGAGGTCGGCGGCATCGACCTGGCGGTGCACGGTGAGACGGCGTACGAGGCGATCGGTGCGAGCCGCGTCCGGACGGCCGTGGAGCCGACCCCGACCCCCAGCGGCGCGAGCCGCCCGACGACGACGGAGGTGCAGGCATGAAGCTCGTGACCGCGATCATCCAGCCCCACAAGCTCGACGAGGTCAAGGCGGCCCTGGAGGCGGCCGGTGTGCGGGGCATGACGGTGAGCGAGTCGAGCGGCTACGGCCGTCAGCGCGGCCACACCGAGGTCTACCGCGGCGCCGAGTACCAGGTGGACCTCATCCCCAAGGTCCGGGTCGAGGTGCTGGTGTCCGACATGGACGCACCGGGCGTCACCGACGTGATCGTCAAGGCGGCGCAGACCGGGAAGATCGGTGACGGCAAGGTCTGGACCGTGCCGGTGGAGGACGTCGCACGCGTCCGCACCGGGGAGCACGGCCCGGACGCCCTGTAGTCCGATGCGCCGGCCCACTGGACCGGAGGCCGGCGCGTCGGGCACCGCCGAGGAGGTCCCGCACCCTGCCCCCGGGGTGCGGGACCTCCTCGGCGAGCGGCTCGACGTGGCGGCCCGGATGAGCGGACCCGCGGCGGACGGCACCCTGCGTCGCGCCGCCCTCGCCCAGCTCGTGACCACCCGGCTCGGCGAGCTCTGGGAGACGGCGACCGCCGACCTCCCGAGCACCGACGGCATCGCGCTCGGGGCCGTCGGCAGCCTGGGGCGCGGCGACGCAGGCCCCGGCTCCGACCTCGACCTGCTGCTCGTGCACGACGGCCGGACCCACGACGCCGCGACGATCGCCGCCGTGGCGGAGCGGCTCTGGTACCCCGTGTGGGACGCGGGCCTGGCGCTCGACCACGCGGTCCGCTCGCTCGCGCAGTGCCGGCAGGTGGCGTCCGCCGACCTGCCGGCCGCCGTCGGGCTCCTCGACCTGCGCCACGTCGCGGGGGACCGGGGGGTGATCGTGCGGGCCCGCAGCGCGTTGCTCACGGACTGGCGCTCGGCCGCCCGCCGGAGGCTCCCGGTCCTGCTCACGACGACGAAGGCCCGGGCCGAGCGTACGGGCGAGCTCGCGTACCTGGTCGAGCCGGACCTGAAGGAGGCGCGCGGTGGCATCCGTGACGCCGTCGTGGTCTTCGCCCTCGCGGCGACGTGGCTGACGGACCGCCCGCACGGGCAGCTGGACGCGGCCTACCGGAGCCTGCTCGACGTGCGCGACGCCGTGCACCTGGTCACCCGGCGCGGCACCAACCGGCTGCTGCGGGCCGACCAGGACGAGGTCGCCGAGCTGCTCGGGGTCGGCGACGCCGACGACCTGCTGGCCTCGATCGCCGAGGCGGGCCGGACGGTTGCGTACGCGCTGGACACCACCGTGCGGCACGCGCGCCAGGCGCTGGTGCGGCCGTCGCTCGCCCGACCCGTGGTGGTCCGCCGCGGCCGTGCGCTCGCACCCCGGCTGCGCTCGCTCGGCGAGGGCCTCGTGGAGCACGACGGCGAGCTGGTGCTCGCGGCGGGTACGCGGCCCGAGGACGACCCGCTGCTGAGCCTGCGGGCCGCCGCGACGGCCGCGCGCACGGGGCTGCCGCTGTCCCCGGTCGTGGTGACGAGCCTGGCCCGGACGCCCGACCTCCCCGACCCGTGGCCGCCGTCCGCGCGCGAGTACCTCATGGCGCTGCTGGGCAGCGGCACGGCCCAGGTCCCGGTGTGGGAGACGCTCGACCTGGCCGGGGTCGTGAGCCGCTGGATCCCGGAGTGGGCGGGCGTGCGCAACCGGCCGCAGCGGTCGCCGATCCACCGGCACACGGTGGACCGCCACCTCGTCGAGACCGCCGCGCACGCGGCCAAGCAGGCGAAGGGCGACCGCGCCGCGACGCTGCTGCTCGCCGCGCTGCTGCATGACATCGGCAAGCGGGCCGGCGTGACCGACCACAGCATCACCGGCGCCGAGCTGGCGCCCGCGATCCTGGCGCGCATGGGCGTCGCGGACTCGACCGCGGCCGACGTCGTCCGGCTCGTGCGGCACCACCTGACCCTCGCCATCCTGGCCGTGAACCGCGACCCGGAGGACCCGGCGACGATCGCCGAGCTGCGCGCGGCCGTGGACGGGCGGGCAGACCTGCTGCTCACGCTGCGTGCCCTGACCGAGGCCGACGCCTCGGCGGCGGGCCCGACGGTGTGGACGCCGTGGCGGGCGCGGCTCGTCGACGACCTCACGGCGCTGGCCCACGAGCACCTCACGGGGCGCCGGCCCCCGGACCCGTGGGGGGCCCCGCCGCCGTCGGGACGGGGGCGGACGGTACCCTGAAGCCTCCGCACGCGACCCGTTCCCGACCCGCACCGTGAGGCCTGAGTGTTCGCCACGCTGTCCGACCGTCTGACGTCGACCTTCAAGAACCTGCGCACGCGGGGTCGGCTCTCCGAGGCGGACATCGACGCCACGATCCGCGAGATCCGGCGCGCTCTCCTGGACGCCGACGTCGCGGTGCCGGTGGTCCGCGAGTTCGCCGGGACGGTCCGCGAGCGGGCGCTGTCCGCCGAGGTCTCCGGTGCCCTCAACCCCGCCCAGCAGGTCGTCAAGATCGTCCACGAGGAGCTCGTCGGCATCCTCGGCGGCGAGCGGCGGGCGCTGCGGTTCGCGAAGAACCCGCCCACCGTGATCCTGCTCGCGGGCCTCCAGGGGGCGGGCAAGACGACGCTCGCCGGCAAGCTGGGCCTGCACCTGCGCGAGCAGGGCCACACGCCGCTGCTCGTCGCGGCCGACCTCCAGCGACCCAACGCCGTGACGCAGCTCCAGGTGGTGGGCGAGCGCGCGGGCGTGCCCGTGTACGCGCCGCACCCGGGCGTGCAGGGCGAGGGGTCGGCGATGCCCGGCGTCCCGGCAGGGGACCCGGTCGCGGTCGCCCGGGACGGCGTCGGGCTGGCCCGGGACCGGCAGCACGACGTGGTGATCATCGACACCGCCGGCCGCCTCGGCGTGGACGCCGAGATGATGCAGCAGGCGGCGGACATCCGCGACGCCGTCGACCCGGACGAGGTCCTGTTCGTCGTCGACGCGATGATCGGTCAGGACGCCGTAGCCACCGCGCGCGCGTTCGAGGACGGGGTGGGCTTCACGGGCGTCGTGCTCGCCAAGCTCGACGGCGACGCGCGCGGCGGTGCCGCGCTCTCGATCGCGAGCGTCACCGGCGTGCCCGTGATGTTCGCCTCCACCGGCGAGAAGCTCACCGACTTCGAGGTGTTCCACCCGGACCGGATGGCCTCGCGCATCCTCGACATGGGCGACGTGATGTCGCTGATCGAGCAGGCGGAGCGCGCCTTCGATGCCGAGCAGGCCGCCAAGATGGCCGACAAGCTGGCGGGCGGCGAGGACTTCACGCTCGACGACTTCCTGGTCCAGATCCAGGGCCTGCGCCAGATGGGCTCGATGAAGAAGATGCTCGGGATGCTCCCGGGCATGGGCCAGATGCGCGAGCAGCTCGAGAACTTCGACGAGCGCGAGATCAACCGCATCGAGGCGATCGTCAGGTCGATGACCCCGGCGGAGCGGGCCAACCCGAAGCTGATCAACGGCTCGCGCCGCTCCCGCATCGCGCGGGGCTCCGGCAGCACGACGACGGACGTCAACCAGCTGCTGGAGCGCTTCGCGCAGGCCCAGGTGATGATGCGCCAGGTGGCGCGCGGCGGCGTCCCGGGCATGCCCGGCATGCCGGGGTTCGGCATGGGCAAGAAGTCGCGGGGACGCATGGCCGCCCCGCAGAAGTCCGCGAAGAAGGGCAAGTCCGGGAACCCGGCCAAGCGCGCCCAGCAGGAGCTCGAGGCGGCCACCCGGGCATCGGAGAAGCCGGCCGGCCAGCCGGGCTCGGCGTTCGGCATCGGCGGCCAGGCGCAGGGCGGCGTGCCCGACCTCACGCAGGGGCTGGGCGGCTTCCCGCGGCGCTGAGCGGTGGGGTGCCGGCCGTGAGCGCGCACCGCGGAAGGCCCGGTGCGGCCGCCCCGGCGCGGCTACCGTGGTCGCCATGCGAGGGGGAGCGCGTCCGTGGCGTCGGGCGACGGGGGTCACGGCCGCGGTGGTGCTCGCCGCTGCCCTCGGGCTCGGCGTCGCGAAGGCGGTGCAGGCCACCGGGTCGAACCGGGTCGACACCCCCGAGGAGCAGGCGGCCCAGGACCTCCTGATCGGGCGGCTGAACACCGTCGCGATGAGCTCGGTGCACGACTCCCTCGAGGACTTCGCGCGTGCGGCGCGGGGCCTTGGTCTCACGGTCGTGGCGATGGCGGCGCAAGAGCGGACGCGCGCGGACGACGTCATCGGGACGCTGACGTTCTCGGTGCTCCTGGACGAGTCCACCGCGCCCCAGGGCGGCGGTCTCATCGCGGCCCCCGAGTGGGACCCGGGGCCGTACTGCCTCCGCGTGCCGTTCGACCACTACGGCAAGCACGGCGAGTTCGGGACCGCGGACGGCATCGACCTCGTCGGCTGCCCCGCCGACGCGACGGCCGTCGCCCTGCCCGCGGACGACGTCGTCCGCGTGGCGCCCAACGCCCGCGAGGCCGCGCACCAGGTGCTCGACGCGCTCCCGGCCTCCGGGCTGCCGACCGAGGACCGGATCGCCGCACAGGTCACCGCGCTGCTGGCGCCGCCCGACGCGACGAACCCGGACCTGCGCGTCACGACGGCGGCGCCGGTCGTCGTCGTCGACGGGGACCACGTGGGCATCGCGATGGGCGGGCCGGACGACTGCGTCCTGGTCAAGCGCGACGGCGGCGTGGTGAGCGACGTCTACGCGCCCGACGTGTACCTGCAGCCGGGCGAGCTCGGCTGCACCGGGTGGACCGCGTTGTCCGACGACCTCGAGCCGCCGCACTGAGCCGCTGCTGCAGCACCGAGCCGAGCGGCGCGCGGTCAGATCGCTGCGCTGCCCCGCTCGCCCGTGCGCACGCGGACGACGTCCTCCACGGGCACGACCCAGACCTTGCCGTCGCCGATCTTCCCCGTGCGGGCCGCGGTCACGATGGCGTCCACGACGCGCTCGGCGTCCTCGTCGTCGACGAGGACCTCGAGGCGGACCTTCGGCACGAAGTCCACGCGGTACTCCGCGCCCCGGTACACCTCCGTGTGCCCGCTCTGCCGGCCGAAGCCCTGCACGTCGGAGACGGTGAGACCCCGGACGCCGGCCTCCGCGAGGGCCGTGCGGACGTCGGCGACCGTGAACGGCTTGACGATGGCGGTGACGAGCTTCATCGGGCCCTTCCCATGCTGGTGGTGGTGGTCAACTCGTAGGCGGTCTCGGCGTGGACCGTCGCGTCGAGACCCTCGAACTCCTCCTCCGGCGAGACGCGCAGCCCCACCGTCGCGCGCACGAGGCGGCCGAGCAGGTAGGTGGCGGTAAAGGCGAAGGCCGAGGCGACGACGACGCCGAGCAGCTGCCGGCCGAGCTGGCCGACGCCGCCGCCGAGGAGCGTGCCCTCCCGCACCACGGCGGGGTTGACGACGGCCGAGGCGACGAGGCCGACGGCAAGGGTGCCGATCACGCCACCGACGTAGTGCACGGCGACGACGTCGAGCGAGTCGTCGTAGCGGAACCGAAACTTCAGCCGGATGGCGAACAGGCAGACGATCCCGGCGACGGCGCCGACGAGCAGGGCCGCCACGGGTGCGAGGTAGCCGGCCGCCGGCGTGATCGCGACGAGGCCCGCGACGGCGCCGGAGGCACCACCCAGGGTCGTCGCCTTGCCGGTGAGGCGCTTCTCCGCGACGAGCCAGCTCACCATGCCGCCGACGCCGGACAGGTGCGTGGCGAGCGCGGCGCTCGCGGCCAGGCCGCCCGCGGTGAGCGCGGAGCCGGCGTTGAACCCGATCCAGCCCACCCACAGGAGGCCGGTGCCGATCATGGTGAGCGGGAGGTTGTGCGGCGCCATCATCTCGTGCGGCCAGCCACGCCGTGGGCCGATGACCAGCGCGAGCGCGAGGGCGGAGGCGCCCGAGCAGATCTCGACGACCGTGCCCCCGGCGAAGTCGAGCAGGCCGAGGTGCGCGAGCCAGCCGTCCGGCGACCACACCCAGTGCGCGAGGGGTGCGTAGACGACGACCGACCAGACGGCGATGAAGGTCACGAAGGAGCCGAACCGCATGCGGTCGGCGACGGCGCCGCTCAGCAGCGCCGCCGTGATGATCGCGAACATCATCTGGAACGCGACGAACGCGAGGGGCGGCACCGTGAGGTCGAGGCCTGGCACGTGCGCCTCGGCGTGCGCGAGGCCGACCAGGTGCAGCCCGCCGACGAGCCCGCCGCCGGCGTCCCGGTCGAACGCGATCGAGTAGCCGGCGAGGACCCACGTCACGGAGACGACGGCGATCGCGGCGAAGTTCTGCATGATCATGCCGAGCACGTGCTTGGCGCGCACCATGCCTGCGTAGAAGAAGGCGAGCCCCGGGGTCATGAGCAGGACGAGGGCGGTGCAGACGAGCACCCAGGCGGTGTCGCCCGAGTCGACGTGCACCGCGGCGGACAGGTACATGGGTGTCCCTCTCGGATGCGGCCCCGTCGCCGCCACCGCGGGCGGGCCGCGCACAGGCTAGTGGCGAGGTCGGCGGGCCCCGCACGGCCTGTTCGGAACCTGAGACGTGTCCCGGGCCGCCCGAGACCTGTGGACGCCGGCGGTCGGCCCCTCGGACCCCGCTAACGTGCGTGCGTGCGGGCGGCACGCGCCGCCATGGGCATCGGGCAGGGGGACCAGATGACGGGTGGGACCACCACCACAGCCGACGGCGACGCGCCGGTGCGCCCGCCGGTGGCGGCACTTACCGCGACGGGGATCCTGACGATCCTGCTGGCCGGGCTCGAGCTCCTGGCCACGCCCCTGCTGCTCGCGTACTCCGTGATGTGCCAGGACGACTTCGACACGTCGGACTGCGGGGCGGCCCAGGCCCAGGCGCTGATCCCGCTGGTGTTCGCCGTGGTCGCGATCGTGCTGTGGAGCGTGGGGGTCGTCCGCCGGCGCCGGCCCGGTGCCGTCGCGTGGGCGGTCGGCGGGTTCTCCGTGGCTGCGCTGCCGATCCTCCTCCTGTGGCTCGGGAGCCTCGGCTGAGCCCAACGGAGCGGTGGGCGCCGTCCGGGATCACCCGAACGGGCGCCCCACATGCCGCCCGGGGTGGTGGACCCGGGGTCTAGCGTTCGGATGAGCACGAGGGGGTGGCCATGGCGGTGGCGGGGGAGTCGGCCCGGGGCGAGGCGCGGTCAGGGGCGGCCCGCGAGCGTGACGGGGACCGCACCGAGGCGCCGCCGACCGCGAGAGCGTCCGGGCGCGCAGGCTTCGGCTGGCCAGGTCTCGTCGCGTGGCTCGGCGCCGTCCTCGGGTTCTGCCTCACCGCGCTGGGCGTGCTCGTGTCCGGCCCGGGCAACGCCCGGGTCTCGAGCGCCCTGACCTTCGGCGGGGTCCGGATCTGGGTGCTCGCGCCGCTCGGGACGGGGCTGCTCGCTGCTGCCCTGTGGTGGTGGGGGTCCACGAGCCCGAACCGCACCCGTGGCCGCCGTGTCGCGTGGGCGGGTGCGGGCCTCGCCGTTCCCGTGATCGCCCTCGCCCTGCGGGTGCTCGTCCTCCGCTGACCCGCTCCTGGCCCTGGCGTGTCGGAGGGCGGCGCCACAATGCGTGGGTGGCCTACGTCCTGCTCCGCGACGGTGCGGCGGCCGGGACGGTCGAGCTCGTCGACGCCGATGACGCCGGCCGGCCCGTTCGTGCGGAGACCGTCGACGCCGCGCACCTGGCGGACGTCGTCCGGCGGCGGGAGGTGGACCACCCCCGGTGGGCCTGGGACGACGCGGCGCTGCGGTACCCGCCCCTTCTGATTGCCGGGGTCCGCGTCGAGCGGTGCCACGACCTGCGGCTGTGCCACGCCATCGTGCGCCGGAGCACGTACTGCTCCGGGTCGGAGCTCGCCCAGGCGCCGCCGGGCGCCTGGGACGGTGCGCGGCCCGACGCCGAGGTGGCCCCCGCGAGCCTCTTCGACGTCGACGAGGCGCCCCGCCCGCCGGAGGCCCTGACGGAGCTCGCGCTCCAGCTTGACGCCGTCGCGACGGCCTCGGCACCGGGTCGGCTGCGCCTGCTCCTCGCGGCAGAGTCGACCGGCGCCTTGATCGCCGCCGAGATGCACGCCGACGGCCTCCCGTGGGACGCCGCGGTGCACGACCGGATCCTCACCGCGCTGCTCGGGCCCCGGCCGCGGGCGGGTGGCCGGCCGGCGCGGCTCGAGGCGCTGGCGCAGCAGGTCCGGGAGCGGCTGGGCCAGCCGACGGTCAACCTCGACTCCCAGCCGGAGCTGCTCGCCGCCCTGCACCGCGCGGGCGTCGCGGTCCGGTCCACGCGGGTGCACGAGCTGCGGGAGGTCGACGACCCCGTGATCGCGCCCTTGCTGGAGTACAAGAAGCTCGCCCGACTGCTCAGCGCCAACGGGTGGGCCTGGCTCGACACCTGGGTCGTCGGCGGCCGGTTCCGTCCGGACTACGTGCCGGGCGGCGTCGTCACCGGGCGGTGGGCGACGAGCGGCGGGGGAGCGCTGCAGATCCCGGCCGTGATCCGGGCCGCCGCGCGCGCCGACCCGGGCTGGCGCCTCGTGGTGGCCGACGCCGCTCAGCTCGAGCCGCGCGTGCTCGCCGCGATGTCCGGCGACGCGGCGATGGCGGCCGCCGCTCGCGGCGCCGACCTGTACCAGGGCTTCGTGGACGCCGGCGTCGTCGAGAGCCGCAAGCACGCGAAGACGGCGATGCTCGGCGCGATGTATGGGGCGACGACGGGGGCGAGTGCGGTCCTCATGCCCCAGCTCGAGCGAGCGTTCCCGCGCGCGATCGGCATGGTCGAGGAGGCCGCCCGGGCGGGAGAGCGCTTCGAGGTCGTGACCACGTGGCTGGGTCGCTCGTCCCCGGTGCCCGGCGAGCACTGGACGGAGGCGGTCGCGGCCGCGGCATCCGTCGACGCGTCGCCCGAGGACGCCCGCACGGCCCGGGCGCGCCGCCGCGACTGGGGCCGCTTCACGCGGAACTTCGTCGTGCAGGGCACCGCGGCGGAGTGGGCGCTCTGCTGGATGGCGGCGCTGCGGCGGCGGCTGGCGGGGATCCCCGGTCGGCCCCACCTCGTGTTCTTCCTCCACGACGAGGTCGTGGTGCACAGCCCTGCCGCGGTGGCCGACGACGTCGCGCAGGCGGTCCGCGAGGCGGCCGCGGAGGCCGGGCGGCTCCTGTTCGGCGACTGCCCGGTGGAGTGGGCGCTCGACGTGTCGGTCGTCGAGGGCTACGACCAGGCTGCCTGAGCCGTGACCCGCCCGTCGGGCCGCCCGCGCGCGGCCTCAGACCTCCGGGATGTTCGTCGGTCCGGTCGGGGGCTCGGCGGGCGGGGCCTGGCGCCGTCCGGTCTCGCGCTCCCACTGGTCGAGCTGCTGGGTGAGGGCGCGGGCGATCTCGAACGCCTGCTCCGGCGGGATGCGCACGCGCGCGACGACCCGCGCCCCGACGACGGCGTGCCGTCCCTCGGCCTCCTCGACGAGGCGCGGCGGCCCCTTCGGCACGGCGAAGTCGAGGACGAACGACGTCCGGGTGTGCCAGATGTTGGCGAAGTCGGCCGGGACACCCGCCTCGACCTCCGACGGCACGTCGACCTGGAACTGCACCGGCATCTTCTGCTCGCTCATCGTGGTCCTCTCCGTGGCGTAGCGCCCACCCTCTCACCCGACGCGGGCGGGGGGACCGTCATCGGCCCGAGACGTCCCACCGGCCCGCGGCGAGGTCCATCAGATGCGGCAGGATGACGTCGCCGGCGACCCGCAGCCCGTCGTGCAGGTACTCGTTCGTCACCCACGTCCGGACGTTGCCGACGGCCTCGGTGGTGGCGAGGGCGAGGTCCAGGTCGACGTAGGGGTCGTCGAAGTACTGCACCGCGGCGACGGGGACGTCGTTGCCGGCCAGGCGCTCGACGTCGTACAGCTGCGGCCAGTCGCGCGGCTCGGCGAGCTCGTCGGCCACGGCGCGGAAGGGGCGCAGGGCCCGGACCTGCTCGTACATCCACGGGAAGAACATCTCGCCGGTGAGGAGCAGCGGACTGGCGCCCGTGGCGAACTCCGGCCGGCGGTCGCGCTCCTCCTGGGCCGCCCAGCCGCCCGACCAGTTGCCCTGGTGGTAGATGACCTCCTGCAGGACGCCGTACAGCGGGTTCGGGTCGAACCCCGTCCGGTGCTCCACCTCCGCGAGGAAGGCGGGCGATGGGACGCCGTCGGCGGACAGGTCGACCGTGTCGAGGAGCCAGTGGAGGTCGTCGAAGCCCGTGCTCATGCCGAACGGCATGCCGAGCAGCTGCAGGCGCTCCGGCGTCAGCGGCTCACCCGTCGGGAGGATCACGTCGCCGACGGCCACACGTTCGGCCAGCCGCGCCAGCAGGGCGGCGTCCTCGGGGTAGCGCCGGGCGTGGTCGGCGTTGCGGGCGACCATCCGCGGGAAGGTTCGGCGGTAGACCTCGCGCGCGTCTGCCTCGATCCCAGGCAGGCCGCCGGTGACGTAGCAGGCCGTGAGAGCCTCCGGGTGCCGCGAGAGGTAGGCCAGCGTCAGGAAGCCGCCGTACGACTGGCCCAGCGTCGCCCACCGCCGGCCCTCGTAGACGGTGGCGCGCAGGTGCTCGGCGTCGGCGACGATCGCGTCGCCGCGGAAGCACGCGAGGTAGTCGGCGGCCGCGCGGGCGTCGGGGAACGCTGCCAGGGACCGCCCGTCCACGCGGCTCGACCGGCCGGTCCCGCGCTGGTCCAGGAGGACGACGCGGTGGGTCTTCACGGCCGTCGCCCACCAGCCCGACGCCATCGGCCGAGGCCCCATCCCGCCCGGCCCGCCCTGCAGGTACAGCAGGAGCGGCAAGTCCTCGCCGGCCCTGTTCGGGTCGACGATCTCGCGCGCGAACACCTCGATCGGGGGATACCGGTCCGGGGCCGACCAGTCGACGGGGACCTGGACGCGGTGCTCGCGGACCGCGACGCGGGGGGCGCGCCCCGGGACGGTCACCGGCGGGGTCGCTGCGGCGCGTTCGCTCATCGCGCCAGCGTAGGCCGGGGTGCGCGGCCGGTGCCCGGAGGGTGGCCGAGCGCCGGCCGGCGGCGCAGGTCAGCGCGTCCCGACGAGCCGTGGCCAGAGCCGGACGGGGACGAGCCGCGCGACCTTCATCAGCGCCGCCATCCGGCGGGGGAAGACGATCTCGGGGCTGCCCCGCTCGAGGCCGTCGGCGATCGCGCGAGCGGCGACGTCCGCGTCGACGATGAACGGCATGGGGAAGGTGTTCGTCGCGGTCATCTCCGTGCGCACGAACCCGGGGCTCACGGTGGTCACGCGCACGCCCCCGCGCCGCAGCGACGCCCGGAGCGACTCGAGGAGGGCGATCTGGGCGGCCTTCGTGGCGCCGTACGCCTCGGCGCCGGGCAGCCCGCGGTAGCCGGCGACGGAGGCGACGCCCACGATGTGCCCGGCCCGCCGGCGCACCATGTCCGGCAGGACGGCGCCGAGGAGGGTGTTCAACCCCAGCAGGTTGACCTCGACGTGCCGGCGCACCTGCGCCGCGTCCCAGCTCGTGGCGTCGGTCCGGTGCCAGTAGCCGGCGCACCACACGACGACGTCGAGACCGCCGAGCGCGGTGGCGGCCGCCCCGGCCGCGGCCGTGAGCCCGGCGTCGTCGGTCACGTCCGCGGGCACCACGGC
>JAEWYD010000297.1 GCA_023462275.1 Actinomycetes bacterium | reverse complement strand
CCCGCCGCAGCGGGCAGCGAACCGGCCGTCCTCCCGCCGGGTCGCTACGAGGCCTTCGCGGTGCTCGACGTCGACGTGACCGCCGTCCAGGGCGGGGCTGCCGGGGGCCGGGCGGCCGGGACGGTGCACGTGCGCAGCCAGCCCGTCGACGTCGAGCTCCTCTGGCCGCTGGCGCGCGACGCTGAGTGAGCTGGATCGCGCTGAGCCGGGTCGACACAGCGACGCCGCGTCCCGCTGGCGCGCGCATCCGGCGTCGGCGGGTGAGCCTTGACGGGTGACCCACTCCAGCTCGTCCGCCGAACCAGGCGCGATCCTGTTCGACATCGACGGCACCCTCGTCGACTCCAACTACCTGCACGTGCACGCCTGGTACCAGGCGTTCCTCGAGGTCGGGCACCCGGTCGACGCGTGGCGCATCCACCGCGGCGTCGGCATGGGCTCCTCGCTCCTGCTCGCCGAGCTGCTCGGCGACGACGTCAACCGGCTGGGCGAGCGGGCGAGCGACGCGCACTCCCGCTGCTACGCGGAGCTCGCCGGCCTGCAGCGGCCCTTCGACGGGGCCCAGAAGCTGGTGCGCGCCGTCGTCGCGCGCGGCGCGCGGACGGTGCTCGCCACCTCGGCGGGCCCGGACGACCTCGAGCGGCTGCGCGAGGTGCTCGAGCTGGACGACGTCGTCACCGGCATCACCTCGGACAAGGACGTCGAGCAGGCCAAGCCCGAGCCGGACCTCATCCACGCCGCCCTCGGGATCGCCGACGTGCCGCCCGAGCGCGCCGTCATGGTGGGCGACACCGGCTACGACGTGGAGTCGGCCGCGCGCGCCGGCGTGGTCTGCGTGGCGCTGCGCAGCGGCGGCGTCAGCCACGCCGAGCTGGTCGCCGCGGGCGCCGTCGCCGTGTTCGACGACGCCGCCCACCTGCTGCGCGACCTCGACGCCAGCCCGCTCGCGGTCGCGTGGCACTGACCGACCGACCTGCACGACCCGACCGACACCCCGGGGGAAGCCATGACCGACGACCAGCGCGACCAGAGGACGCCGTCCGACCCGACCCAGCAGTACCCCGAGCCGGGCGAGGAGAAGCGCCTGGCGCACCCCGGGCACACCGGCGAGATGCGCCAGGAGCCCGACCACGGCGAGGACACCTACCGCGGCTCCGGCCGCCTCGAGGGCAAGCGGGCCGTCATCACCGGCGGGGACTCCGGCATCGGCCGCGCGGTGGCGATCGCGTTCGCCCGCGAGGGCGCCGACGTCGTGCTCTCCTACCTGCCCGACGAGCAGGAGGACGCCGAGACGACCGCCGCGCACGTGCGCGACGCGGGCCGCCGCGCCGTCCTCGTGCCCGGCGACATCCGCGACGAGGCGCAGTGCACCGCAGTCATCGAGGCGGCGGTGCGCGAGCTCGGCGGCCTCGACGTGCTGGTCAGCAACGCGGCCTACCAGATGGCGCAGGAGGGCGGCCTGCTCGACATCACCACGGAGCAGCTCGACCGCGTGATGAGGACGAACCTCTACGCGATGTTCTGGCTGTGCAAGGCCGCCGTGCCGCACATGCAGCCCGGGAGCTCGATCATCACGACGTCGTCGATCCAGGCGTACCTGCCGAGCCCCGAGCTGCTCGACTACGCGACCACCAAGGCCGGGATCGTGAACTTCACGCGCGGCCTGGCCAAGCAGCTCGCCGAGCAGGGCATCCGCGTGAACACCGTGGCGCCCGGCCCGGTCTGGACGCCGCTCATCCCGGCGACCATGCCCGACGAGAAGGTCGAGGGCTTCGGCGAGCAGACGCCGCTCGGCCGCGCCGCGCAGCCCGCCGAGCTGGCGCCTGCGTACGTGTTCTTCGCCTCGCAGGAGTCGAGCTACGTCACCGGCGAGCGCCTCGGCGTCGCGGGCGGGCAGCCGATGCCCTGAGGGACCCCCCCGGAGGCAACGGCGCACGCAACCCTTCGTGCACCTGCGCGTGCAACCTCACGGGCACCTCGCGCGTCACACTGGTCACGAGCGGCCATCGCGGCCGCGACGACGGGACGAGGTGCGGCGGTGGCGGCCGGCGACGAGGTGGTCGAGCAGCTGATCGAGCAGCGGGGACGTGCGCTGACCGGCTACGCGTACCTGCTGTGCGGGGACGTGCACGACGCCGAGGACCTCGTCCAGGACGCGCTCGTCAAGACTTTCGGCCGACGCCGGGCGGGGCTGCGCCTCGACTCGGCCGAAGCCTACGTGCGGCGCGCCGTCCTCACCCTCTACCTCGACCGGTGGCGCACCCGGAAGCGCTGGTCGCCGCGGTGGCCCGCCGCGGCCGAGCCCGCCGAGGTCGCCAGCCCCGAGTCCGCCGTGGCCGAGCATCTCGACGTGGTCGCCGCGCTCGCCCAGCTGCCGCCGCAGCAGCGCGCCTGCACGGTGCTGCGGTTCTACGACGACCTGCCCGTCGCCGAGATCGCCGACCAGCTGGGCCTCGGCGTCGGGACCGTGAAACGGTACCTGAGCCTGGCCACCCACCGGCTCGAGGGCCTGCTGGGCCCGATCTCCGCCCCGACCGACGGCCCCGACGCCGACACCTCTCTCGAGACGGTCCTGGAGACCCGATGAGCATCGACCTGCACACCGCCCTGCACGACGCCGCGCGCACCACCGGCGCCGCCGCACCGGGATTCGGCGCCCGTCCGGTCCTCGGCCGCATCCACCGCCGTCGGCAGCGCCGCGCCGCCGCCCAGGGGACCGTCGGTGCCGTGGCCGTGGGCGCCGTCGCGCTCGGCTTCCTGCAGGGCTCCGACGACGGCGAGGTCTGGCCCGCCGCCGCGTCCCCCGAGGGGGAGATCGCCTGCGGCGAGCCGATGCCGGCGGTGGCCGCCCCGGAAGGGCTCGAGACCGTGCACGTCGACGACGCCACCCTGGGGCCGGCGATCTTCGCGGGGAGCGTGCACGTCACCGCGTCGCTCGTCGTGGGCGACCTCGAGGGGCTGCCCGCCCACCTGCGCCCCGAACCGGTGGGGATCATCGTCGACCGCGACGGGACCGTCGTCGGCGGCACCGAGCTGGACCGGCTGGGCGAGGGCGCGACGGACACGGTCGACGCCCTGGAGTACGGCCCGGTCGCCGGCGGCACGAGCGTCGACCTGAGCGCCGACGTCGGCCTCAACCGGTGCGACGTCGCCGGCACCACGCCCCAGCCGCTGCACGGCGGCACGTACTCCCTCTACGTGGCCCAGGTCATCGGCGGGGTCGACGGGGCGGGCGGCGAGCTGACCGTCGTCGGCGGACCGTGGCCGCTGACCATCGTCACCGAGGCCTCGATGCGCGGCAGCTGAGGCGCGGCACGGCGGCCTCCGGCAGACCGGTTCCGCCCGCGACCCAACGGTTCGGCCCCACACTTCGTTGGGGCGGGGTGAGACGGGACACCGACCGGAAGGCGACGGCGCGATGGCATGGGGCGATGACCTCGGCAGGCTCGCAGAGGAACGCGGGTCCGCCCTGATCGGCTACGCCTACCTGCTCACGGGCGACATCGAGGCGGCACGTGACCTCGTCCAGGAGGCGATCGTCCGCACGTTCGCCCGCCCGCGGCGCGGGCAGCAGATGGAGTGGCTCGAGGCCTACGTCCGGCGGGTCGTCCTCAACCTCTACGTCGACGGCTACCGGCGCGCGCGGGTGTGGCGACGGGTGCGGCCGGCGGTCGCTGCCGCCGACGTCGCCACGGCCGCCGACGTGCGCGTCGTCGACCACGTCGACGCCCAGCGCGCCCTGGCCACGCTGCCTCCGCGGGAGCGCGCCTGCGTCGTCCTCCGCTTCTACGACGACCTGACGGTCGCCGCGCTCGCCGAGCGCCTCGGCATCAGCGAGGGCACGGCCAAGCGCTACCTCGCCGACGGCCTCCGCAAGCTGCAGCCGCTGCTCGGGCCGGTCGACCCCGAGGGCCACGACACCGTGGCCATCCACCTCGAAGGAGTCCTGCGATGACGAACCTGCACGAGACCCTCGCCGGCATCGCGCACGGCGCCGCGACGGCAGCCGACCACGGCGACCGACCGGCCCTGCCCGTGCGCGACATGCGTGCCGCCGCGCGGCGCCGACGGGCGGCCTACAGCACCGGCGTCGGGACCGTGGCCGCCGCCACGACGGCGGCGCTCGCGGTGGGCGGGACCAGCCTGGCCGGCCTGGGCGGGCACGGCGCGTCGCCTGCCGGCGCCCAGGACTGGGCCGTCGACTACGCCGAGTGCGGGACGACGCGGGTGCTCGACCCGGTCGAGGACGGTGCCGCCGTCACCGTGATGGGCGACACCCCGGCCGACAGCGACGCCGTGGTGACGGTGCGGACCGTCGCCAAGCCCGCCGGTGAGGACCTGACCCGCGTCGCCACGGTGCACAGCGGCGTCGCCCTCGACGCCGACGGCACGGTCGTCGGCGTGCTCGGGGTCCCCGTCGGCGGCGAGGAGCTCGTCGACGCCGGCGCCGAGGCGCGCGTCACGACGACGTCCGCACCCCTCTTCTCGTGCGGGGCGCACGACGGGGTGACGCGCCTCGGACCGGGGGACTACGCGCTGCTCGTGGGCCGGACCGTGGAGGTCAGCGGCGGCGCTGACCTGCGCGAGGCCCGTCCCCTGGGTACCAGCATGGTCGTCGTGCCGGCGCCCGCCGGCGACACCGCCGGCGACGGCGCCGCCCGGGCGGCGACCCTCCTGCCCGGGGCCCCGCCCGCGTGCGGTCAGCCGGCACCCTCGCTCGTCGATGGCGCGGACGCAGCGAGCGGGGTGTCGGTCGCCGTCGCGCCCATGCCGACGGCGTCGGGCGTCACCATCGTCCCCGCCCCCGGCGACGCGGAGCCGGCCGCCGACGTCACGATGACCAGGCTCGGGGACGACCTCGAGGTGGCCGACGGCGGCATCCAGGCCCTCATCACCTCCGGCGGCGAGGTCGTCGGCACCGCGAACGGCCTGGCACCGCACTCCCCCGGCTTCACGTTCACCGGCGGGACGACGCGCGTGCTCCCCGGGGTCTCGCTGAACCAGTCGTGCACCGGTCTGCGCCTCCTGCCCGGGGTGGACTACGAGCTCTGGGTCTACCTGCCCCTCGCCAACGGCGCCGGCAGCTGGGTCGCCGGGCCGTGGCCCGTGACGGCGAGCGGGGTCGGCGCGGCCTGAGCCGCGAGGCCCGCGGCCCCGGCGTGGACGTGGTGCCACGC
>JAEWYD010000296.1 GCA_023462275.1 Actinomycetes bacterium | reverse complement strand
CTCATGCGCACGGCCCCCGTGGCGCTCGCCTACCTGCACGACGCCGACGCGATGGCCGACGCCGCGCGGCGCGTCAGCGAGCTGACGCACACCGATCCCGACGCCGGGGACGCGTGCGTGCTGTGGTGCGCGGCGATCCGCCACGCGGTGCTGCGCGGCGAGCTGGACGCACGGGTGGGGCTCGGGTTGCTGGCGGTCGAGCGGCGGGGGCTCTGGGCGGCACGCCTGGACGACGCCGAGGCGCGGCCTCCCGCGTCCTTCGAGCACAACGGGTGGGTGGTCGAGGCGCTGCAGGCGGCGTGGTCGGCGATCGCGGGAACGCCGGTGCCGGCGGACGCGCCGCGGCGGCACCTGGTGGACGCCCTGGACGCCGCGGTGCGCGGTGGTGGCGACACCGACACGGTCGCGGCGATCGCGGGTGCGCTGCTGGGCGCGCGGTGGGGGTTCGGCGCGGTCCCGGACGAGTGGCTGCTCGTGGTGCACGGCTGGCCCGGGCAGCGTGTGGGGGACCTGGCGGAGCGCGGGCGCGTGCTGGCGGGCGCTAGTGCCCCGATCGCTCTCAGCCCGCCTGGTTGAGAGGCCCGCCGACGGCGTCGCACGGCCATCAACTCAGCCCGCGCTCCGGCGAACGGTGCCGCGAGCATCACCCTCGTAGCCCTTGTGGCGCCTCGCGTGTCTCGGGTGAGCTCTTGGCGTGGAGCTCAGCAGCCAACTGGAGGACGCGCTCGAGGCAGCGATTGCTCTCTATGAGGTCGAGAGCGAACCCGCGATGCGCACGCGCTTCGCCTCAGGGCCGACGACGCATGTGGTGGTTCGTGACGGCCGGCGATTCGACGCCCAGCTGCTCGGCCGGCTCATGCTCGAAGGAGCGGGCCGGTGGGACGAGGTCCCCAGCAAGCCTCCCACTGGCGCTTGGGACCAATTGCTCAACGCCGCTGGCGCGCGCGTTGTGGCCTTGAGCGACTGGACGGTTGACGACGAGCGTGAGTGGCGCCTCGAGGCCTGGGCGGCCGTTCGTGCGAACGGCCACATCACGGCCGGCTGGCTACGCGACCGGGCGCTCTTCGGCGGCGCCCAGGGCATCTGGGTCGACAAGCTGCGGACCCGGCACCTTGCCCCTCAGGGTGTGGCTGTCGCCGTCCTGCACACCGGGCGCCATTACGCCGACGATCTGGACAGCGGGATGATTCTTTACGACTACCCGCACACATCCCGGCCGCCCAGTAGAGATGCCAACGAGATTGCCGCAGTCAAGGCGGCCGGAGAGCTGGGCCTTCCAATATTCGTCATCGCTGAGGTGCCGGGCGGCCGACGCGCTGTCGAACTCGCCTGGGTCGTCGCGTTCGACGATCATGCAGAGGCGTTCTTGCTCGAATTCGCGGAGGCCAAGCCGGAGTCCGGTGACTTCAGCCCTCCGGACAGCAGCGCGCCGTTCGTCGTCACTGGTCCGCGAGCGCGGCGTCGCCGCCATGAACGCGAGGTCGCGGAGCGAGGCCCCGAGTTCAAGTTCCGCGTGTTGCGCCGCTACGAAGGTGCGTGCGCTGTCACCGGTATTGCGGTGAAGGAGGTGCTCGACGCGGCGCACGTCGTGCCCGTCGAGAAGGGCGGCACTGATGACGAACGCAACGGTCTTCTTCTCACCGCAACGCTCCATCGGGCGCTCGATGCTCACCTGTGGGCGATCGAGCCGAAGACGCTCACCCTTGTGACGCGGAAGTCCGGGCCGAGCCTCGCCCGACTCCACGTCGAGGCGCAGAAGCTGCGCGCCGGAGCCTTGCCTCCACACCACGACGCGCTTGACTGGCGCTATCGGGAGTTCCGGAGGAAGGCGAGCGAGCCCCTTGGCGAAGCGCTGGAGGAGCTCGGCATCGCGCCCGCGCGGCCGCGCGCATGACGTGGGTCACCCACGCCTACGTCCACCATCCACGACCGCCACCCAGAGGCCATCCCGCGCTCGGGTCATCCCGACGTAGAGCTCACGGCGGCGCAGCTCCCAGCGTTCGCGTTCGGCGGGATCGGTCGGCACCGCCGCACCGGGGCCGTCCTTCGCCGTGGCGTCGGCGATGAGCACGTGCTTGAACTCGAGGCCCTTCGCGCGCTTGACCGTGCCGACCTTCACGGCATCGACCGGTGCGCCGTCGTAGTCGGTGAGCATGACGACGGGCTGCCCCGCAGACCTCAGGGCGGCCGCGACGGCGTCGGCCGCGCGGTTGCTCATGCAGAGGACACCCACGTCGCCGGGCCCGATCCCGACCTCACGGGTGACCTCGCGGACCCGCTCGACGAGCCGACGGTCGCGCTCTGCCCAGCTTCCGCAACGCACATGGACGGGCGTCGGTCCGGATCGGACGACCGATGTCGGTCGGTCCCCACGCGCCACGACGCCTTCGATGTCCGAAAACTCGTCGCCGTCGACCAACCGCGATGCGAACTGGAGGATCTCGGCCGTGTTCCGGTAGTTGATGTCGAGCACCACGCCGCGTCCCGCGAGCGAGATGCCCGCCTCAGGGAGCGTGTACCCGCCCGGGTAGATCGACTGCTGGCCGTCGCCGATCAGCGTGAGGCCGTCGGGTGCGTCGCCGACCAACCCATGCAGCAGACGGACCATCGCGCAGCTCAGGTCCTGCGCCTCGTCAACGATGACCGCGACGTACCGATCGTTGAGCGGCTGCCTGCGCAGCTCTGCCTCGGCGCGCAGCACGATGTCCCCGAAGTCCTCGACACCTGCCGCACGTAGTTCGGCGTCGTAGGCGGTGTGCAGCTCCCAGACCGCACGCCGCTGGTCCGGCCCGACGGCGTACTTGCGTCCCGTCCGCACCAGGTCGGCGTACTGCTCCCACCGCGTCAGGCCACGGCCCTTGATCACGGAGAGGACCTCGTCGTGCCAGTAGTCCTTGTTGCGCGCGGCGCCCAGGCGACTACCCACCCGCGTCCACGCCGCATCGAAGGCAGCCGCGGACCGCTTCGGGTCGAGGTTGTGGTCGATGCCACGCTCGCTCAGGACCCGCATGGCCAGGCGGTGCACGGAGGTGAAGTCGACCAGCTGGACGACATCGGGGGCCATGCGCCGCAGCATCTGCTGCATCACGTCCGGGAGCGTGCGAACGAAAGTCGTGACCAGCACGCGGCCGCCCCGCGTTCGCGCGAGGTAGGCAGCGCGGTGAAGGCCCACGACGGTCTTCCCCGTACCCGCAGCGCCGCGGATGCGCGCTGGGCCGTTGAACGAGCGCCGCACCAGCTTGGCCTGGGTGGGGTGGAGGAAGCTCATCCACTCCTCGATCGGGCTCGCGAGGATGCCCTCGAGCAAGGCCGCCTGGACGTCGTCCTCGCTGAGCAACGACCCCTGCTCCGGTGCCGGCGGCGCCGGAAGAACCGGCTCGGCAACAACTGCCGCGACGGGCGCGGGGGCGCCGACCACGGGGAAGATCGCCATCGTCCGCGCCAGGACGGCGTCGACCTGAGCGGGGGTCAAGCGATTGCCGCGCCCGGCGATGTGGCGCAGGACGTCGTTCTCCCCGACCACCTCGACCGGCCCGACTCGCTCCTTCACCTTGCCCTTGCCGGCGAGCACGACGACGGCATGCACCTCGCCGGGCGCGAGCCCGACCTCGGCGAGCTCGCCCTCCGCGGTGTACGCGAGGTCGGCGAGCCGCAGGACGTCGTCGGTCACGTCCTCCTGCCCGCGGAAGATCCTCTCGCTCTGGATCGAAACTTCCGCCCACGCCTTCGTGTCGACGATGTACACGCCCCCCGGCCCGACGACGACGAGATCCACCTGGGCGCGTCGGCTCCCGGGCCACTGGCGATCGGCCAGCAGATGGTGCCCCACGGCCGTGAGGGGGCTGAGGCGCTGGGCGGTGCGCGCCTCGGTCGTCGCGGCGATCGAGTAGCGCGCCGCGGTCGCACGCGCCGCGGCCGCCGCCTGGGCGTGCGCATCGGCCAGAGCGATCTGACGCCGCGCCTCAGCGTCGGCGGAACCCCCTGCTGGCATGCGTCATCGCCTCCGCAGAGCATTTCGGCGCACGCGGGCACAATCTTGAAGGCCGTCACGGAATGCCAACCATGCCGGCCGTGGGAACACTCGCGGACCCACCGCCCGGGTACCGTGACCTCGTGAACCAACAGGTCCTGGCGGAGCTGCGAGCGTTCGTGCAAGAGCGGGACTGGGCGCAGTTCCACACCCTCGACAACCTCGCCAAGAGCATCTCGATCGAGTCCGCCGAGCTCCTGGAGTGCTTCCAGTGGAGCAGCGAGGGAGATCCGGACCGCGTCCGCGACGAGCTCGCCGACGTCCTCACCTATTGCCTGCTGCTGGCGGACCGACTCGGGCTCGACCCCGACGCCATCGTGCTCGAGAAGCTCGCGCGCACACGCGACAAGTACCCGGTCGAGAAGGCACGCGGCCGGAGCGCGAAGTATGACGAGCTCTGAGATCAGCGGAGCAGCGTTCTCCCGCGCGTCGATCGATGCCTGGGCGCACCTGAGCACACGGCACAGCAACTGGCCCGTCGTGTACGTGATCGACGAAGGCGGCCGCCCGGCTACGACGGCGGGGGCGACCGCCAAGGTCTACGTCGGGGAGTCGCTCAACGCGCGCGCTCGGATGCATCAGCATCTGGACTCGGGGAAGAAGACGGCGCTGCAGCGGGTCCATGTGATCGTGGACGACGAGTTCAACAAGTCGGTGTGCCTCGATCTCGAGTCTCACCTCATCCGCTGGTTCTCCGGCGACGGCTCGTACCAGGTCCTCAACCTCAACGGCGGCATCACGGATGCCGAGTACTACGACCGCGAGTCGTACCGGGAGCGCTTCCCGGCGATCTTCGAGGAACTTCGCCGGAAGGGGATGTTCACCCGCTCGATCCGCCAGATCGAGAACAGCGACCTCTTCAAGCTGTCGCCGTTCAAGGCGTTGACGCAGGATCAGGCAATTGCTATCGAGGACATCCTGGAAGGATTCTTCAGCGACCTCGAGAACGGCCGAGCGAGCACGAGCGTCATCCAAGGCGATCCAGGCACAGGCAAGACCATCGTCGGGATTCACCTGATGAAGCTGATCCGCGACATCGAGTCCGCTGACGACGATGATCTGCTGGACCGGGACTGGATGTTCGCGGAGTTCTTCACCGAGAGCCACCGCAGACTCCTGCGGAGCCTGCGTATCGGCCTCGTCGTCCCGCAGCAGTCTCTGCGAGAGTCCATCCGCAACGTCTTCAAGCGGACTCCCGGTCTCAGCCCCCAGATGGTTGTCGACCCGTTCAAGGTCGGGGCTGATTCGGAGCGTTACGACCTCCTGATCGTCGACGAGACCCACCGGCTCAATCAGCGCGCGAGCCTCGCGTCCGGCATCCAGAACGGCCAGTTCCGCGACATCACCATCACGCTGTTCGGTGAGGACGACCTCGGGAAGACCCAGCTCGACTGGATCAAGGCGCGCAGCAACCACCAGATCTTCTTGGTCGACGCGCTGCAGAGCGTCCGCCCCGCGGACCTCCCACGGCCGGTGCTCACGGGCCTGGTCGAGAGAGCCGAGCTGGAACACCGCTACTACCGGCTCTCCTCGCAGATGCGCGTCAAGGCGGGTGAGGACTACGTCGGATACGTGCGCTCGGTTCTCGCCGGCCCGACGGGCGCTCCCCCCGCGCCGCGAACGTTCGGTGACTACGCCCTCCGCATGTACGACGATCTCGGAGCGATGCGCAGCGACGTCGTCCGCCTCGACCAGGAGCATGGACTCGCCCGGCTGGTGGCCGGCTACGCGTGGAAGTGGCAGAGCAAGGACGATCCGAGCGCGTACGACATCGAGCTCGACGGCCTGCGCCTGCAGTGGAACCGAGCGGAGAAGGACTGGATCAACTCGCCCGGTTCGATCGACGAGGTCGGCTCCATCCACACCGTCCAGGGGTACGACCTCAACTACGCCGGTGTGATCATCGGCCCGGACCTGCGCCTCGACCCGCGGAGCGGTCGCCTCCGGATGGACCGGGCCTCGTACTTCGACGCGAAGGGAAAGCAGAACAACCCCAAGCTCGGCATCACCTACAGCGACGACGATCTTCTCGAGTACATCCTCAACATCTACGGCGTGCTCCTCACGCGCGGGATGCTCGGCACCTTCGTGTACGTCTGCGACCACGAGCTTCGCGACTACCTCAGGCCGTACTTCGGCGGCTGACAGGTCCGTCGGAAACCACAGCGCCGGCGGATGCGGCGAACGGGTGATTCCGAACGACGTCGGAACCACGGCGCCGTGCGCGGTGCCATGGTGAGCGCTGGGTGGTTGCACAGCCCGACTCCGAAGACGTGGGCGGGCGCCTCCCCGCGAGTGCGCCGGCAACGAGGGGACCCGCAGTTCGTTCATCACCATCGGGGGGATGTCGATGAGCAAGCGATTCAACCCACCTCCGGGCTGGCCCGTACCACCGGCTGGCTGGCTGCCTGGGCCCGGCTGGACGCCTGAGCCTGACTGGCCACCTGCGCCGCCCGGCTGGCCGCTGTGGGTCTACACGAAACCACGGTGGCCGCTCGCCACAGGAGCGGCCGTCGCGGGGCTGGTCATCGGCCTGGGGTTCGGTGCGGCGAACGGGAGTGCCGACTCCGACCGCGCCGAGAACCTGGTGACGGAGGCGAGCGATCGCGAGTCCCGGGCGCAGCAACTGGTCGACGAGACCCAGGCCGAGCAGAAGAAGCAGGAGGAGGCGCTCGCCCAGCGCGAGGCTGAGCTCGACCAGCGAGAGGCCGACGTCGACGCCCGAGACCAGGCCGTGGCGGATGTCGAAGACCTAGCAGCCGCACAGGCCCAGCTAGCCACGGACCAAGCGGCTCTCGCCCAGGCGCAGCAGGCCCTCGATGCGCGAGCCGCAGAGGTCGCGCAGCGGGAGGCTGCGGTGGCGGCACCAGCCGCGGCGCCACCGCCTCCTGCAGCGGAGGCTCCAGCGTCATCCGGCGGGTCCGTCTACTACGCCAACTGCGACGCCGCCCGGGCGGCGGGTGCCGCGCCCGTGCGCCGTGGCGATCCCGGCTACCGCCCTGGGCTCGACCGCGACGACGACGGCGTGGGCTGCGAGTAGGTCACCTCACCGCTCCGCCACGCCCGCGCGTGGCGCGACCCACGTCACGCAACGACGTCGAGCAGCCGCCGGATCGGGGTCGGGGTGCGCTCCGGCGGCACGACGGCGGCGAGCCGGCCCGCGTAGGCGAGCTTGCGCCCGCTCGTCGTGCCGAGGAACCGGCGCAGCTGGGCGTCGAGCGGTCGCGGGCGCTGGAACGGCTGGCGCTGGAACGCCCGGAACCGCGCGAGGTCGCCGTGCTCCGCGAGGACGGCGAGGACGCCGTCGGGCGTGCAGGCGCGGATCAGCTCGTCTTCGAGGTCGCGGACGCAACGGAAGAGGTGGTGGGCCTCGGGATCGACGTCGTCCGCCGCGACGGCGGTGAGCTTGACGTCGTCCGCCGCGACGGCGGTCAGCACTGCGAGCGCCCGGCGGACCACCCGCTCCTCGGCGGCGTCGTACAGCCCGGCGGTCCGGACGCCGTCGGACGCCGCCGCGGCCAGCTGGGCCCGCAGATTGGTGATGCCGCCCATCGGGACGACCTCCGCGCGGCCCAGGTCCCGCCCGAGGCGGGGCGCGAGGGCGGCGAGCGCGGCGGCGTCGGACGCCCCCTCGACGAGCACGCGCCAGC
>JAEWYD010000295.1 GCA_023462275.1 Actinomycetes bacterium | reverse complement strand
CGCCCCTGGCCGTCGCACGCCCACGCCCCCCGCCAACCGCCCGGCGCCCCCACGAACGCCCGGCGCCACCGCGAACCCGATCTCGTCTACATGAGCGTCGTCATGCGTGGCTCATGTAGACGGAATCCCCGGGGCGGCGACTGGATGCCGGGCAGGCGGCCGACGGGCTCTTCGCGCAGGGCAGAAGGCCCGCGGGGCGGGATCCGGCCCGCGCGCTGTTAGCGTCCGAGGAGGCGCAGCGCGAGCAGAGGAGGGGCCCATGAGCGTCACCGAGGAGCGGGCCGCGGCGCCCGCCGAGCCGCTGCTGCGCACACTCATGGGCGAGGTCCTGCGGCGCACCCGTAAGGCGCAGGCCCGCACGCTGCAGGACGTCGCCACGCAGGCCCGGATCTCGATCGCGTACCTGTCCGAGGTCGAGCGCGGGCGCAAGGAGGCGTCGTCGGAGGTGCTGGTCGCGGTGTGCCGCGCCCTCGACATCCGGCTCGTCGACCTGCTCGCCCGGTCGACGTCGCAGCTGCTCGCCGTCGACCTCGCGACGGACCTTGGTGCCCGACGGCGCCGCGCGGCCGCCGTCGCGGTGACCCTGGCCTCGAGCACCTCGCTGGCGCCGGACACCACGCGGACGTCGGCCACCGGACCGACCGGGGTCGTGCGGCTCTCGGTCGCCTGACCGGCCGCTCCGGCACGCCCGCCGACCCGACCGCCGACGCGGCAACACGCCTGCCGACCCGCCGATACGCCCGCCGACGCGGCGCCCCCCGGCTACAGCCCCGCGTGCCGGACGTCCGGCCGCACGTCGTCGAGCCGGTCCACCACGGCGTCGACGAAGCCGTACTCCCGCGCCTCCTCGGCGGTGAACCAGCGGTCCCGGTCCGAGTCGCGCTCGATGCGCTCGACCGGCTGGCCCGTGTGCTCGGCGATCAGCGCCTGCATCGTGCGCTTCGTGTAGCGCATGTTCTCGGCCTGGATCGCGACGTCGATCGCCGTGCCCGCGATGCCGCCCGCCGGCTGGTGCATGAGGATCCGCGCGTGCCGCAGCGCGAACCGCTTACCCGGCGTCCCGGCCGAGAGCAGGAACTGCCCCGCGCTCGCCGCCAGGCCCATGGCCAGGGTCGACACGTCGTTCGGGACGAGCCGCATCGTGTCGTAGATGGCCAGCGCGGCCGAGATCGAGCCCCCGGGTGAGTTCACGTACAGCGCGACGTCGCGGCGCGGGTCCTCGGCGGCGAGCAGCAGCAGCTGGGCGCAGATGCGGTTCGCGACGGCGTCGTCCACCTCCTGCCCCAGCACGACGATGCGCTGGTGCAGCAGGCGCGCGGCGAGCTGGTCCTCCAGCGGCGCGACGACGCCGGCGTCCGCGGCGCCGAACGGGACGGCGGTGCCGAACGTTGCAGCGGTGCCGAACGTTGCAGCGGTGCCGGACCGGCGGGCGGTGGGTGCGATCGACATGACTCCTCCTCGGGCTCGCCGCCCACACTCGCAGGGCGTGCGACCGACCGGAAGGCGCCTCTGCCCGAGGCAGATCTGCCGCGGGCAGAACGACCCCCGACGACGTCCGGGGTCCGGACGCCCGCTGGGCCGCCGGTCCGGGGTCCGGACGCCGACTGGGCCGCCCACCCGTCGTCGGGCACACTCCCGGGATGACCCAGGAGAGCCCGGCCGCCGAGCGGTGGATCACGATGGACGACCTCGTCGCGGCGCGCGAGCGCTTCGAGGCCACGATCCCGGGCTGGCGGACGCCGGTCGCGCAGGGCCTCGGCTTGGTCCGGGCCGACGCCCCCGACGCCGTCGAGTACCCCGTGGTGAACACCAGCCAGCACAAGCTGCCCGTCGTCGTGCTGGCCACGGTCCTCGGGCACCCGGGCGGCACCGCCACCTACGAGGTGAGCCGCGCCCAGCTGGACGCGGCGGTCGAGCGGCTGTCCCCGGCGTCGGCGGCGACGTTCATGGAGCACCCGAACCTCGCCGCGTGGCGGGCGCTGCAGGCCGAGCTCGCCGCGGACCCAGCTGCGCGCGCGGTCGCCGTCTTCGTCGCGGACCTCGCCGACCCGGTCACCAGCCCGTACGACGCCGCCCTCCGCGCGCTGGCCACCGCGCCGGAGGCCTGAGACTGGGACCGGCGGCCCGCCGCTCAGCCCGCGAGCGTGCCCGCGAAGACCTGCCAGGCCAGCAGCGACTTCGCCACCAGGCTGAGCGTGATGTAGGACCGCTCGCCGACCAGGTAGTCCGCCCAGCGGCCCACCCGCCGGTACTGCAGCCACTGCACCAGCGCGAACACGTTGAAGAACACGAAGAGCGACACGACGATCCCGTACACGAACCCGGGGGTCTGGGCGTCGCCGTCGTACCCGGGCCGCACCAGCAGCAGCACCACGAGGAGCCACGGCACCGCGCCCGCGAAGCACCCGAACACGAACGGTAGCCAGCCACCCTCGCCCGGCACCTCGTACTTCTCCTGGAGCCAGCCGAACAGGATCATGCAGGCGTTCACGGTGAAGAGCGCGACGAGCGCGACGACGTCGGTCACCGAGCAGATCTGGGCGATGAGCCAGATCATCACCGACGACGACAGCGCGTACTCCACCCAGCGCGCGTAGTTGCGCTGCTGCGCGAGGTCGGCCTCGTACCGCCGCCGACCCGGCCCGCTGACCCAGCCGTGCGCGAGCGCGCTCAGGACGAAGAACAGCGCGACGCCCCACGCCAGCGGTACGTCCCACAGCGTCGTGCGCGTGTAGGCGTCGGTGCCCGGCGGCCCCTCGATGTACGACGCCGTGACCGGGATGGAGAAGTCGTTCGCCAGGGCGACGACGGCAACGGCGGACGCCGCGTGCAGCACGCCCGCGACGACGTTCCACGTCCGCAGGTTCCGCAGCCGCGCCGCCGGGATCTCGAGTGGCTCGCGGGTCGCCATGGCGTCTCCCTCCGTCACGGCACACGTGGGCCGCACCGCCCCCGGTGCCGAGTCGCGTCTCGTGATCGAACTCTCTCACGCACGAGGTCCGTCGCGTCAGGGTACGGGGGCCCGTGCGCTACGCCGTCGGCCGGGTGGAGACCGTGATCGTGAACTTGGTGTTCCGCGCCGCCTGCCGCGTCGGGCCGACCAGCTTCTCCAGGACGGGCCGGTACTGCAGGTGGGAGTTCCAGACCACCCACAGCTCGCCACCGGGACGCAGCACGCGTGCCGCGTCGTCGAAGAGCCGCCGGGCGATCCCGCTGTGCACGGTCGAGCCGACGTGGAACGGCGGGTTGAGCACGACGAGGTCCATCGAGGCGTCCGGGACGCTCGACGCAGCGTCGTCGCGGCGCACCGTCACGC
>JAEWYD010000294.1 GCA_023462275.1 Actinomycetes bacterium | reverse complement strand
CTGTTCGCCCTCACGGCCGCGGTCGGGCGCCTGACGGCGAGCGACGACGTCGCGCCCGTCTGGCCGGCCGCCGGGGTCGCCACCCTGTGGCTGCTCGGCACCCGCGGCCGGGCCCGCGACACGGCCGCGCTGGCCGCCGTCGCGATCGGGATCGCCGCGCCGCTCCTCACGGGCGCGAGCCCGGCGGTGTCCGTGGTCCTCGCGTGCTCCACGGTGGTCGCCGCCCTGGCCGCCACGGCGCTGGCGACCCGCCTCTGGCGCGGCCGGCCGTGCCTGACGACCCTCGAGGACGGCGCGCGCCTGCTCGCGGTCGCCGTCACGGGTGGCACGGCGGCCGGTCTCGCGGTGGCCGTGGTGGCGCCGCTCCTGCCCGCGCGTGCCGACCTGCCGCTCGCCGTCCTGGTGGGCGTGCGGGACATGCTCGGGTGCCTGCTCGTGCTCGTCGTTGCCCTCGCCGTACGCAGCTGGGGCCGACGCCGCGGGGCGCGGCCCCGGTGGTGGCAGCTGGCCGGGGACTCGCTGGCGACCGTCGTCGTCTACCTTCTCGTGTTCGTCGCGGGGAACGGGCTGTCCGTCAGCTACCCGGCGCTGCCGCTGACGCTCGTCATCGCGCTGTGGTGCGGCGTCCTGCGCACCGCCGTGCACACGTCCGTGGCCGCCGTCCTCGCGGCCACGCTCACGCAGCTCGGCTACGGGCCGTTCCAGCACGGGTCGCCGATGGCGCAGGCGCTGACGTCGCAGGGCTTCGTCGCCGTGATCAGCGTCGCCGGCCTGGGCCTGGCGCTGGTCCGCGCCGAGCAGGCGCGCGCCACCGTCGAGGCGACCGCGGCGGTGAACCGGTTGCACGCCATCGCCGACGCCGCGCCCGTCGCCAACCTGACCGTCCGCGTCCAGGGCGACAGCGCCGACATCGTGCGCGCGAACCCCGCCGCCGCGCTGCTGCTGCAGACGCCGGTCGCGGAGCTCACCGGCCGGGCCTGGTCGGCCTTCGTGGACCCGGTGGACCAGGCGCGCGTGCATGCCGAGCTCACGAGCCTGACAACCGACGAGGCCTCGGGCCGGACGGCGTTCGAGGTGCTGCACCGGCTGCCGTCGGGCGACGTGCGCTGGACCGAGGTGTCCGCGGCCGACGCGCGCGCCGTGGACGACGACGGGGACGGCGCCACGTACGTCACGGTGCAGATGCTCGACGTCACCGCGCGCCGCGAGGCGGAGGGGCGCCTCGCCCACCTCGCCCTGCACGACGAGCTGACCGGCCTGCCCAACCGGCTGCTCCTCATGGACCGGCTCGACCAGGCGCTGGCCGAGAGCCGACGGACGGGCCGCGGCGTCGCGGTGGTGTTCTTCGACCTCGACCTGTTCAAGCGCGTCAACGACACCCTCGGCCACGCGGCCGGGGACGACCTGCTCGTCGCGGTCGCGAACCGCCTGGCGGACGCCGCGCGTGAGAGCGACACCGTCGCGCGGCTGGGCGGGGACGAGTTCGTCGCGTGCTGCCCGGGCGTCGCCACCGAGGACGAGGGGCTCGCGCTGGCCGAGCGGCTGCTGCGCCTGGCGGGGCGTCCGGTGGACCTGCAGGGGCACGAGGTTCGGGTGGGGCTGAGCGCCGGCGTGACGGTGTCGCGGCCCGAGAGCACGGCGGCCGAGCTGCTGCGCGAGTCCGACGACGCGCTCTACGCCGCCAAGCACGCCGGCCGGGGCCGCGTGGAGTCCTACTCGGACCGTGTGGCCGCGCACGTGCAGCGGCACGTCGAGATCGGCGAGGGCCTGCACCGCGCGCTCGACCGCGACGAGCTCGTGCTGCACTACCAGCCCATCGTCGACCTGCGGACGGGGCAGGTGCGGGCCCTGGAGGCCCTGGTCCGGTGGGACCACCCCACGCGCGGCCTGCTGCTGCCCGCCGAGTGGCTCGACGTCGCCGAGTCGAGCGACGTCATGGTGCCGCTCGGCAGGTGGGTGCTGCGGGAGGCGTGCGCGGAGGCCGTCCGGCAGGCGCACCTGGGCCGGCCGGTGAGCATGCACGTCAACGTGGCGGCGCGGGAGCTGCGCGACCCGGGGATGGCGGCCGCCGCGCGGGGCGTCCTGACGGAGACGGGCCTGGACCCGGCGCGCCTCGTGCTGGAGCTCACCGAGACCCGCCTGCTCGAGGTGCACCAGAGCCTCCTGTCCGACCTGGAGGACCTGCGAGCGCTCGGTGTCCGGATCGCCGCGGACGACTTCGGGACTGGCTACTCGACGCTGCGCCAGCTCGTGGACCTGCCGATCGACATGGTGAAGATCGACCGTGGGTTCGTGAGCGCCGTGGCCGCGGAGCCGCGCGCGACCGCCGTCGTGCACGGGATCGTCGGGATGGCGCAGTCGATCGGCATGACGCTGGTCGCGGAGGGCGTCGAGACGCCGGACCAGGCGCGGGTGCTGGAGGAGGCGGGCTGCTACCTGGGCCAGGGCTTCCTGTGGCACCGGCCGGCGCCGGCGGACGAGCTCCGCGCCGCCTGAGCGCCCTACCCTCCGGCGGCCCTCGCGGCGTGTCCGCTGCGTCCTCTCCCGCGCCCTCTGCCGTGCGAAGAACGATCTTGCGCGGGCACCCAGACGCGATATAACGTGTCCGCCGCAGACACGATATATCTCGATCGCGGCCACACGGGAGCCGGCATGACAGCAACCACCACCGACGTCGACTGGGCCTTCCGGGCGACCGACGTCACCAAGGTCTACAAGGGCGGCCTGCGGGCCAACGACGGGCTCACGCTCCGCATCGAGCCGGGCGAGGTCTACGGCCTCCTCGGCCCCAACGGCGCCGGCAAGTCCACCCTGGTCAAGCAGGTCATCGGGCTCCTGGCGCCCACCTCGGGCGCGCTGGCCATCGGCCCGCACGACCTCGTCGCGCACCCCGAGATCGCCCGCCAGCTCTGCTCCTACCTGCCCCAGGCGCAGATGCCGATCGACGCGTTCAAGGTCGCCGAGGCCATCGAGATCACCGGCTGCATCCGCGGCGGCGAGCGGGCCGCCGTCCGGCGTCGGGCAAGCGAACTCATCGACGCGCTCGCCATCGACGAGTGGCGCAGCGCGATGGGCATGAAGCTCTCCGGCGGCGTGCGCCGCCTCGTCGGCTTCGCGATGGCGACCGTCGTGCCCGGCCGGCTGGTCATCCTGGACGAGCCCACCAACGACGTCGACCCGCTGCGCCGCCGCCTGCTCTGGCAGCAGGTGCGGGCGCTGTCGGAGCAGGGCTGCGCCGTCATGCTCGTCACGCACAACGTGCTCGAGGCCGAGAAGGCGGTGGACCGGCTCGCGGTCGTCATGGACGGACGCATCGTCGCCGAGGGCACGCCCAGCTCGCTCAAGGCCGAGGACCGCGGCCGGCTGCGCCTGCAGGTGATGCTGCCCCCGGGCGCCGAGACGCCGGCCGAGCCCGCGTGGGCGCAGACCGCCGTCCGCGTCGGCAACTCCGCCGTGCTCGGGCTCGCCGAGGCGGACGCCGGCACCGCCATCGCGTGGGCGCAGGCGCTCGTGGACGACGCCGTCGCCGAGGAGTACGCCCTGGGCGCCTCCACGCTCGAGGACGCGTACATCCGCCTGACCGGCCACGTCTCGGACGAGGTCTGACGTGAGCGTCGTGACCGCCCCCGCGCCCGGCGTCGTGCTCGCGCCGCCGAGGACCCTGCGCTCCGGACCCGCCTACTGGTGGACCGGCTACCGGACGATGCTCCGCTGGCACCTGTCCAGCCTGCGGATGTGGCTGACGCTCCTGGTGATGATCCAGGCGCTGCTCGGCGTCGGCTACGTGCTGGGCTTCGCCCTGTTCTTCGACGACATCCCGCGCACCGCTGCCCTGTGGGTCTCCACCGGCACGCCCGTGCTCAACCTGATCCTGCTCGGCATGCTGCTGGGCCCCCAGCTCGTGGCCCAGGTGAAGATGACCGGCGCCTACGACTACGTGCAGGCGCTGCCCGTGCCGACGACGGCGGCCGCCGCGGCCTGGTACACCGTCACCCTGATCGGCGGGCTGCCGGGCATGGCCGTCACCCTGGTCACCGCCCAGCTCCGCTACGACCCGGGCTTCGCGATCTCGTGGCTCGTGGTGCCCGTGACGCTGCTCGTCGTGTTCACCGGGACGATGATCGGGTACGCCCTCGCGCACGCCATCACCAACCCGATGACCACGCAGATGGCGACCCAGGCGCTCGTCTTCCTGGCGATGGGCTTCGCGCCCATCCTGTTCCCCGCCGAGCAGATGCCGGACTGGCTGGCGACGGCGAACGACTACCTGCCGCTCGGTCCGAGCGCCACGATCATGCGCGACGTGCTGACGGACGGCCTGGTGACCGACGTCGGGCGCGACTACCTCGTGGTGTGCGCCTGGGGCGTGCTGAGCGGCTGGCTGGCGATCCGAGCCCTGAGGAGGCGGCGATGAGCGTGGAGACCCTGACCCCGACCGACGCCGTCGTGCGCCGCGGCGCGGACGCGTGGTTCGCGGCGGCCCGGCACATGCTGCGCTTCGAGTGGGCGAACCTGCGCCCGTGGGCCGCGATGACCCTGATCGTGCAGATCATGATGGGCGTCGGCATGGCGGTGATGTACGGGTTCTTCTACCCCGACGTCGACGACCTGACCGCGCTGCTCATCACGACGGGCGTGCCGACGCTCGCGCTGGTGCCCCTCGGGTTCGTGCTCGTGCCCTCGGGCGTCGCCCAGCAGAAGGTGGCCGGCACGTACGACTTCATCTGGTCGCTCCCGGTGCCGCGCAGCGCGCAGGTGACGGCGTCGTTCCTGCTCAACAGCGCGCTCGCGCTGCCGGGGACCGTGCTCGCGCTCGTCGTCGGCGCGTGGACGTACGGCGTCGACCTCAGCCTGTCGTGGGTGCTGCTGCCCGCGGTCCTGCTGTCGGCCGTGATGTGCGTGGCCGTCGGGTACGGGATCGCGATGCTCGTGGACAACGCGCTGGTCATCAACCTCGTCACGAACGCGACCGTCTTCCTCGTGCTGCTCTTCACGCCGATCGTGTACCCGGCGTCGAACCTGCCGGCCGCGATGGAGCGCATGCACGAGGTGCTGCCGTTCTACCCGATGGCGCAGATCATCCGGGCGGGCCTGACCGACGGCGTGGTGACGAACGTGGGGGCGTCGTTCCTCACCGTCGCCCTGTGGGCGGTCGCCGGCACGGCGGTCACGGCCTGGTCGGTCACCCGCCGCCGCTGACCTGACCCCGAACCCGCCCCCACCCCGACCCACCCCCTCCCTTCAGCAAAGTGGAGCGAACCTGCGCGACACGCCAGGCG
>JAEWYD010000293.1 GCA_023462275.1 Actinomycetes bacterium | reverse complement strand
CGCTCGGGGTGCTCGCGGTGGCCGCGGCCGTCTGGCTCGGGCTCGCGACGGCGGCCGCGCCGGTCCGGTGGTCGCAGGTGGGCTTCCGCATCGACGGCCCGTCGGCCGTCGACGTGACGTTCCAGGTGACGCGCACCGACCCCGGCACCGCGGTGAGCTGCACGGTCGAGGCCCAGAACCAGGCGCACGGCCAGGTCGGCGTGGTGGAGGTCGCGGTGCCCCCGTCGAGCGACGGGACCGTCCGCCTCACGACGACGGTGCGCACGTCCGAGCCCGCCGTGACCGGCCTGGTGACGGACTGCCGCGTGGCCGACGACGCGACGTCGGCGAGCTGAGAGGCGTGGCGCACATGACCCAGGACGTCGTGGCCGAGGGGTGCGTCTTCTGCGCCATCGTCGAGGGCCGCATGGAGGCGAGCCTCGTCGTCGAGGACGAGACCGTGATGGTCTGGATGGATCTGAACCCCCTCACACCCGGGCACCTCCTCGTGGTCCCCCGCAGGCACGCCGTCGGGCTCGACGACCTCGACGCCGTCACGGGCGCCCACGTGTGGTCGGTCGGGCACGAGATGGCGCGCGCACTCCGGCGCTCGGCCCTGCGTTGCAGCGGGATCAACCTCGCTGTCTGCGACGGGGAGGCCGCCTTCCAGACGGTCTTCCACTTCCACCTGCATGTCATCCCTCGCTACGCGGGCGACGGCCTGGGCGCGCCCTTCGCGTTCGAGACCAGCGAACGCGAGAAGTCCCTGCGCGACGCCGACGCGCGAGCGATCGCTGCCGCCATCGCCCCCGCCGGCGACGGGCCCGCCCCTAGCCCACGAACGGGTGACGGGCGGCCGACTCCTCGGTGGTGACGACGCGCCGCGCGGCACCCGCCGGCGAGCGGTCGACCGCCCCGACGATCACCGCTTTGGTATCATCGGCGTTTACGCCCGGTCGAGGACGTCACCGGCGACGTCGCACCTGAGAGTGCCAGACGATGCCGCGACGCCACCGCGCAGGCGACCGACCAGAGGCGACCCGCACCCCAACCTGCTGCTGAGCAGCACCCGCACGAGCACGAGAGGAGCACGGCGTGACCGACTCGACAGCTGTCACCTGGCTGACCCAGGAGGCGTACGACCGCCGGTCCTCCGAGCTTGAGCACCTCAAGACGGTCGGCCGCCAGGAGATCGCCCAGAAGATCGAGGCCGCCCGTCAGGAGGGTGACCTCAAGGAGAACGGCGGCTACCACGCGGCGCGCGAGGAGCAGGCGAAGCAGGAGGCCCGCATCCGCCAGCTCGAGGAGCTGCTGCGCAACGCCGTCGTGGGCGAGGCGCCTGCGGACGACGGCGTCGTCGAGCCGGGCATGGTCGTCACCGCGACCGTCGCCGGCGACCGCATGACGTTCCTCGTGGGGTCCCGTGAGGTCGCCGAGGGCACGGACATCGACGTCTACAGCGAGAAGTCCCCGCTCGGCGCGGCGATCATCGGCTGCTCCGCGGGCGACACGACCTCCTACGAGACGCCGAGCGGCGCGAAGATCGAGGTCGTCATCCACGAGGCCAAGCCGTTCCAGCCCTGACTGGGGTGCCCTGACGCCAGGGCACCGCACGCACACGACGCCGTCCCAGGCACCCGGGGGCGGCGTCGTCGTCTGTCGCGACCTGTCTCGCAGCCGGCAGCCGGCAGCCGGCAGCGGGCAGCGGGCAGCGGGCAGCAGACCGACGACGGGCGATCGGCGATCGGCGATCGGCGATCCGCGATCGGCGATCGGCGATCGGCGATCGGCGAGGTCAGCCGACGGTGACCCGGTACCCCGCGTCGCGCAGGCGCTCGACGACCTCGGCGCAGTGCTCCCGGCCGCGCGTCTCCACCTGGACGTCGATCTCCACCTCGTCGACCGCGAGGTCGACGGCCGTGCGCACGTGGCTGACGTGCATGACGTTCCCGCCGCTCGCCGCGAGCTCGGCCAGCAGCCCCGCGAGCACGCCCGGCCGGTCCCCCACCCGCACGCGCATCTGCAGGTACCGCCCGGCCGCCACGAGGCCGTGCCGCACCACCCGCAGCAGCAGCAGCGGGTCGATGTTGCCGCCCGAGAGGACGACGACGGCGGGCGTCGCCACCTCCGCGCCGGCCAGGAGGGCCGCCACGCCCGCGGCGCCGGAGGGCTCGACCAGCACCTTCGAGCGCTCGGCGACGTGCAGCAGCGCTCGCGACAGGTGCTCCTCCGACACGGTCCGGACGGTGAGGCCGTGCTCGGCCAGCACGTCGAACGGCACCTGCCCGGGGCAGCCGACGGCGATGCCGTCGGCCATGGTCGACATCGCGCCGACCGGCACCGGATGACCCGACGCCAGGGAGCCCGGCCACGCCGCGGCGCCCGCGGCCTGCACGCCGACCACCTCGACGTCGCGTCCCGCGAGCGCCACCGCCACCCCGGCCGCGAGGCCGCCGCCGCCCACGGGCAGCAGCACCGTGCGGACGTCGGGCACCTGCTCGAGGACCTCCAGGCCGACGGTGCCCTGCCCGGCGACGACGTCGGCGTGGTCGAACGGGTGGATGAGCACGGCGCCCTCGGCCTCGGCATGCGCCGCGGCGCGGGTCAACGCCTCGTCGATCGTGGCGCCACCGAGGACCACCGCGGCGCCGAACTCCCGGGTCGCCGCGATCTTCGGCAGCGCGGCGCCCTCGGGCATGAAGACCGTGGCCCGGATGCCGAGCAGCCGCGCGGCCAGGGCCACGCCCTGCGCGTGGTTCCCCGCGCTCGCCGCCACCACGCCGGCTGCCTTCTCGGCGTCGGACAGGCGGGACATGCGCCAGTAGGCACCGCGGATCTTGAAGGACCCCGCGCGCTGGAGGTTCTCGCACTTGAGCAGCACCGGACCGCCGGCGAGCTCGGACAACGCCGGCGACTCCAGCACCGGCGTCGTGTGCACGACGTCCCGCAGGACCGCCGCGGCGGCCTCGACGTCGGCACGGGTGACGGTGCTCACGCCCGCGTCTCCGCCTGCTCGTCCACGACCCGCGGCGAGGCCGCCGGGCCGTCGAGGTGCCGGAGCCAGCGGGCGAGGCCCTCGGGGTTGCGGCCCAGCTGCGGGAACTTGTCGCGCCCGTGCAGGTAGAGCAGCACCGTGTTCAGCGTGGCGACGAACGGCACGGCGAACAACGCTCCCACGATGCCGGCCGCGAGCGACCCCGCCGCCACCGAGAGCAGCACCGCGACGGGGTGCAGCGAGACCGCGTGCCCCAGCAGCAGGGGCTGCAGCACGTGCGCCTCGACCTGCTGCACGACCAGCACGATGGCGAGCATCCAGATCGCGGCGCCCGGACCCTGGTCCACGAGCGCGACCAGCACCGCGATGACGCCGGTCGCGATCGCCCCGACGAACGGGATGAAGGAGGCGAGGAACACCAGGACGGCGAGCGGCAGGGCGAGCGGGATGCCGAGGATCGCGGCGCCGACGCCGATGCCCACGGCGTCGATGAGGGCGACGAGGATCTGCGTGCGCGTGAAGGCGGTCAGCGTGACGAGCCCGCGGCGCGACGCCTCGTAGACCCGCTCGCGGTTCCGCGCCGGCAGCAGCCGGACGAGCCACGCCCAGACGAGCGCGCCGTCCTTCAGGAAGAACAGGGTGCAGAACAGCGCGACGAGCGCGCCGGCCAGCACGTGGCCGACCGTGACGGTCGCCGACAGCGCGCCGGAGACGAGCGTGCCCGAGTTGGCCGAGAGCTGGTCGCCCGCCTGGCCGAGGTAGTCGTCGAGCTTCGCCCGGTCGAGCTGCAGGGGGCCGTCCGCGAGCGAGGTGAGCAGCTCGTCGAAGCCCTCCTGCGTCTGGGACCACAGGTCGCCGAAGCCGTTCGCGATGGACCGGCCCGCCAGCGTCACGAGCCCGGCCACGAACGCGATGAGTCCGACGACGGCGGTCGCGGACGCGAGCCCGCGGGAGAACCGCGCGCGGGCGACGAGCACGTCGACCACCGGGCTCAGCAGCACGGTGAGCAGCAGCGCCACGACGACCGGCACCCAGAGCACCTTGGAGACGGCCATGAGACCGACGACCACCGCGATCAGCGCCAGGATCAGCAGCACGCGCCATGACCAGGCGGCGGCGGCCTGCACCGACGGCGGGACGCTGCCCGGGCCGGCGGCCGCGGCC
>JAEWYD010000292.1 GCA_023462275.1 Actinomycetes bacterium | reverse complement strand
CGCCCCCTTCTGTGTGGTTCGTGAGGCGTCAGGCCCCGGCACGCGCCAGCTGGCGGCGACGGGCCACGACGACCGCGCCGGCACCGGCGACGATCAGGGCGCCCGCACCGACGGCCATGCCCGTCGGGTCGAAGCCGGTGTCGCTCAGGCCACCCGCAGCGGCGGGAGCACCCGAGACGGTGACGGACTCGTCACCGAGCAGGGCGCCGGCAGCGTCGGTCACGGCCAGGCGGTAGGTGCCCGTGGCGGCCAGCGTCACGGTCCAGCTCGCAGCACCGGTGGCCGAGGCGGTCTTCGCGAGCGCCTTGGTACCCGCGATGGTGATCGCGTCGTTGCTGATGGAAGCCGGGTCGGACGTCACGGTGAGCGTCAGACGCTCGCCCGCGTCCGCGCCGGTGGTGGTGATGGTCACGGACTGGCCGGCCGTGATCGTCGGGTCGTTGACGGTGGTGTTGAAGCCAGGCGCGTCGTACGCCATCGCAGCGGCAGGAACCGCAACGAGGGCCACGGTCGCCAGACCCGTGAGGAGTGAGCGGCGGTTCATCTGTGTCGTCCCCCAAGCAGGTTATCCGGACAGTGCAGTGCTATCCGTCACTGCACGACAGTTTCATCGGTCACCGTAGACCCTCATGTGAACAAACGTCTGCAACTGTGACCGACTTGTCACCTTTAGCGGTTGGTGTTGTCCGCAGAATGACCCGATCGGCGGGCAGCGAACCGGTCGTGACCCGTGCCGAGATGGTCACCGACGCCCCCGGGGCCAGCTGCGTCGTCTTGCCCACGGCCGCCAGCCCGTCATGGATCTGGCTCGTGACGCCCGGCTCGCCGCCCGTGATCGCGACGTCGTCCACCAGGCCGCCAGTGGGCGCGTAGATCACGACGTTGGTGCGGACCTCGCCCTTCGGCACCACGTTGCCCGAGCCGGTCACGTACGGCGGCAGCGTCGCCACCTGGTCCGGCGTGAGGGTGTTCGTCAACGTCACCGCGACGTCCAGGAGCCCCGTGCCGTCCGCGCGGCAGCCGCCCCCCGTCACCGCGACGTCGGTGTCCAGGTACCAGCTCATCTTCGCCTGGCTGCCGTCGTTGAGGAACACGCCCACCACCGGGCGCCCGCCCGCGTCGCCCCGCAGCTCCCCCGCCAGCACCGTGCCCGCCAGCAGCGCCTGCTCGTCCTCGTGCGCCGACCACACCATCAACCGACCCTGCCGCGCCGCCTCCGCCAGGGCGTCGACGTCGCCCGCCGGGTCGCCCTGGCCCGACACCAGGGCCGCCAGCACCGAACCCGCCGTCGCCGCGAAGAACGCGTCCTGGTCCTTCGGGTTCGCCAGCTGCAGGTACACGGTGCTCAGCAGCGCCTCCACGGCGTTGTCGCCCGTCAGGCTCCCGCCGAGCGCGTCCGCCATCGGGCCGGGCGGCATCGGCACCGCGCCCGTGTGCCGCAGGAGCAGGGCCAGCGCGCCGGGATCCACCGAGACGACGCCGTCCACCTCCCCGCCCACCTGCTGCGCCCAGATCGTGCGCGCGATCTCGGCCGACCGCGGGAAGTCCGGCGTGAACGTCACGTCGCGCATGTCCGCCGCCAGGTCCGGCCCGAAGAGCGAGGACTCCGCGTCCGTGAGCGGCACCACCGGCGCCGGCAGGTCGCCGAGCGAGCCGCCCGAGCGGGTGTCCAGGATCGAGACGGCACCGGCGTCGGCCCGCAGCAGCACCACCGACCCCGGGATGCCGCCCGACGCCCGCACCTCCGCGTTGTTCTGCACCAGCATCAGGTACTCGCGGGGGCCGTCCGCGCCGAGCATCGACGGCAGCAGCTGCACCGCGCGCGCCGCCGTCCGGGTGGTGCTCGCGAAGTGCTCGAGGCGGTCGCGCATGTCGTCCAGCGGGCCCGCGACCTGGTCCAGCAGCCCGCCGGCGTCGATGCGGTCCAGGCGGTCCTGCCCGGCCGTGACCTGCTCCGACGCCGACACCACCGCGGGCGCCACGGCCTGCAGCGGCGCGAGGTCGACGCGCCCGTCCGTCGGCACCAGCGTCTCCGGGTCCACCACCGACGCGACGTCGACCAGGTTCGGCAGCACGTCGTGCGCCAGGCCGTCGACCACCTCGCTCACCGCCTGCACGGCGCGGACGTCGTCGCCGACCCACGGCAGCACGGAGGCGACCGACCAGTGCGGGCCGTGCGTCGCGTCGAGGGCCGCCGCGGCGTGCTGCTGCACCTGCGCCACCGTGTCCGGCACAGGGTCGCCGGCCAGCACGGCGTCCTGCAGGCCGCCGATCAGGTCGGCCGCGGCCAGCAGCTCCCGGCGCGCCGCCAGGGCGTCGTGCGCGAGCAGGCCCGCCCAGCCGCCCACGAGCACCGCCAGCCCGAGCAGCGTGAAGCCCACCACGCGGCGCCGGCGGCGGGAGCCACCTGCGGCCGAGCGTGCCGACGCCCGTGACGCGTGGCGTGGCGCGCCACGGCCGGGCCCGTCGTCGCGAAGCCCGGCGTCGCGAAGCCCGGCGTCGGTCTCCGCCATGCCGAACCCCCTCGCCCGCCTCGTGCCCGCTCCGTCCGCGCGACGAGCGTAACGAGTGGACCTGGGTGCCTCAGCCGCACGCGGGCAGCACCGGCAGCGGCGCGCCCCCGCCCGGCTGCGGCGTCGTGCGCACCACGACCGGTCCCGGCCAGCCCGGCGCGATCGCCACCTGTGCCGTGATCGTCGCCGACCCGCCCGGCGGCAGCTGGACCGCCTGGATCACCGTACCGGCGTCGTCGCCCCGCGGCTGCGGCGCGCCCGCCACCCCCGTCACCGCCGTCGACTGCAGGCGCGCGTCCGTGGGCGCCACCAGCAGCACGTCCGTGCGCACGTCGCCCGGCGGCACCAGGGCCGCGGTGCCGACCACCGACGACGGGAGCCCCGCCACGGCGTCGGGCGCCAGCGTGTTCGTCAGGGTCACCGTCACGTCCACCGTGCGCGAGCCGTCCGCGCGGCACTCCCCCGCCGTCGTCGCCACGTCGGTGTGCAGGTAGCCGTCCAGCTTCGCCTCGGTCGCGTCGTCCAGGAAGACGCCGATCACCGGGGACGTGCCGGTGCTGCCCAGCAGGTCGCCCGCCAGCACCGTCCCCGCGATCAGCTGCTGCTCGTCGTCGTGCGCCGACCACAGCAGGAGCCGGCCCTGGCGCGCCGCCTCCGCGAGCGCCTCCACCGCGGGGGCGCTCTCGCCGTCGGCCAGGAGCGCGCGCACCACGCCACCCACCGCGTCCGCCAGGAACGCGTCGCGCTGGGCCGCGTCCGGCACCGCCGCGTTCACCGTGAGCAGCGCCGTCGCCGCGTTGTCCGCCGTGAGCTGGCCGCCCAGGGCGTCCGCCATCGGGCCCGGGGCCAGCGGGACCGGCCCGACGTCGCCCAGCAGCAGCGCGATCGTCGTCGCGTCCACCGCCACGACGCCGTCCACCTGGGTGCCCGTGCTCTGCGCCCAGACGGCCGCGGCGATCGTCGCCGCGCGCGGGAAGTCCGGCGTCAGCGTCGCGTTGCGCACCGCCATCGCGAGCTCGGGGCCGAAGAGCCGGCTCTCCGTGTCCGTCAACGGCAGGGCCGGGGCCTGCAGCGCGGGCAGGGCGCCTGCCGACCGCACGTCCGTCAGCGTCACCACGCCGCCCTCGGCGTGCAGGACCGCCAGGGTGCGCGGCACGCCCCCCGTGGCGCGCAGCTCCGCGCCGTCCTGGACCATGAGCAGGTAGTTCCGCGGCTCGTCCGCGCCCAGCATGGGCGGCAGCAGCCGGGCCGCGCGGGCCGCCGTCGACGTCGTGCTCGTCACCCCGGCGAGCTGCGTGCGCAGGCGGTCGAACGGCTCGGCCACCGGGCCCCACAGGGACGCGGCGTCCACCTCGTCGAGGCGCTCGAGGGCGGCCGCCGCGGCGT
>JAEWYD010000291.1 GCA_023462275.1 Actinomycetes bacterium | reverse complement strand
CACCCGCTCGGCGAGGTGCGCGGCGAGGAGGTCGGCCCACCCGCGCACGGCCGGGCCGGGTCCGGGCTCCTGCGGGCCGGGCGGGACGCCGTCGGGCACGTCCCAGAGGCCCTCGGTGAAGGAGTCGCCGAGGGCCACGTAGCGGCGCCACCGCGGGGCGTCGGCACCGGCGGCCGCTGCTGAGCCCTCCGAGCGGGTGAAAACCACTGGCGCACTTCCCTTCTTTACCCAACGAGCGCCCCAAAGCGGACACGGCGAACGGGTGACGGGGCTGGAACTTTGCCGTGGGCGGGTCCATCCTGAACCAGTCAGCGATAACGGCAAACCCATCGCGAGGTGGGGACGCAAAGCCACGGGGCTCTCCGAGCCAGCCGGGCTACCGAACGACAGGGGCTCATCGTGAGCGTCATGAGGACGTGGACCACCCACGGGGCATGGAGCGGGATGCTCTGCCCGGGGGTCACCCGCGCACACACCACCTAGCGACCCACTCGGGCTGCGCTGGGGATGCGCAGCCGGCATGGAAGCCAGATGGTGTCCGAAGACACCGCGATGACCCAAGGAAGGGTCAGGAGATGGACAGCCGGATCAGTCGAAAGGTCGCCTCGGTGGCCTTGGTGGCCCTGGCAGTTCTTGGGGTTCGTACCGCGTCTGCTGCGGGCATGGGGATGTCGCCGGAGCAGATCGTGGTCGGGAGCGGCGCTGCGCAGCAGTGCAGCTCCTCGCAGGTGAAGGTGGACTACGACGTCGCGTACGTCGCCGAGCTGAAGGGTTACGGGGTGACTGCCGCCCAGCTGTCGGGGCTGGACGCGCAGTGCCAGGGGTACGACGTGATCGTGTCCCTCAGCGGGCCCGGGGGGGTCACGCTGGCCGAGATGACCGCAGCCGTCGACGGCACGGCGATGCGCGTGGAGGTGCCGGCCGGTTCGCCGGTGTCCGCCGAGCAGCTGGCAGGGGTGTCAGTGGTGCTCAAGAACGTGGCGGCCTAGTCGCCACGCCGACCGACGTCGGGCCGCCCCGTGGGGACGGGGCGGCCCCGTCGACGGTCCTCGCGGGCCCTCAGGCGCCCGCGGCCTCGAGGGGCGCCGTGCGCGCCCAGTCGACCGGTGCGGCGCCCTGCTCGGCGAGCAGGGCGTTGACGCGCGAGAACGGTCGCGAGCCGAAGAAGCCCCGGTCCGCCGACAGGGGGCTGGGGTGCGCGCTGAGCACCGTCGGCACGTCCCGCAGCGCCGGGCGCAGCTGCTGCGCGTCCCGGCCCCACAGCACCGCCACGAGCGGGCCGCCGCGCTCGACGAGCGCCGCCACGGCGCGGTCGGTGATCTCCTGCCAGCCGAGCCCCCGGTGCGAGCCGGGCTCGCCGGCGCGCACGGTGAGGACCCTGTTGAGCAGGAGCACGCCCTGCTCCGCCCAGCCGCCGAGGTCGCCGGACGGCCCGGGCGAGCCGCCGACGTCGGCCGCGAGCTCGCGGTAGATGTTCTGCAGCGAGCGCGGGAGCGGGCGCACGTGCGGCGCGACGGAGAACGAGAGCCCCACGGGGTGGCCCGGCGTCGGGTACGGGTCCTGCCCGACGACGAGGACGCGCACCTGCGCCATGGGCCGGGCGAAGGCACGCAGGACGGCGTCGGGCGCCGGCAGGTAGTGGTGGCCCGCGGCGAGCTCGGCGCGCAGGGCGTCGCCGATGGCGTGCAGGCGGGGCTCGACCGGGGCGAGGGCCGCGGCCCAGTCGGGCGCCACGAGGCGGTCGAGGGGCTGGCGGGGCACGGGCCGAGGGTAGCGGGACGGGCGCGGCGCGGTGCTGCCGGGGAGTGCGCTCGCGGGCCGGGAAGGCGACACGCGTGTAATGACACCCGTGTCATTACGCGGCTACGATGGGCGGCAGGTACCACCTGGGAGGTCTCTCGATGGACAGCACGGCCGCGGCGCTCGACGCCGGTCCGTCCCTGCGCTCCGGCGAGCTCTCCGAGCGGGACACGGAGATCCTCGCGTTCGAGCGCCAGTGGTGGAAGTACGCCGGCGCCAAGGAGCAGGCCATCCGCGAGCTCTTCGGCATGTCTGCGACGCGGTACTACCAGGTGCTCAACGCGCTCATCGACTCCCCGGCCGCGCTCGCGCAGGACCCGATGCTCGTGAAGCGTCTGCGCCGCATGCGCACCTCGCGTCAGCGTGCCCGCACCGCGCGCCGCCTCGGCATCGAGGCCTGAGCCACAGTCGGGCACGCTAGCCTGTCGGCCGTGAGATCCGGCAGCTACCCCTACCCGGCCGACGAGTTCGACGCGGCAGCGCGCGTCGGTGGGCCGCGCGGCGTCCACCGCGCCCCCCGGTCGAGGTGGAGCCGCTGGTGGCCCTTCCTCGTCGTCCTGATCGTGTTCCCGGCGCTCGCCTACGGGGCCGTGACGTACCTGTCCGACTGGAACGGGTTCGGCGGCAGCAGCAGCAACGGCAGCGACACACAGGCCGGCGACGACGGCACCGACCCGGCGGCCGGCGACCCGGCCACGGACCCCGGGGCCACCGACCCCGCCGCGACCCCGCCGGCGTCCGAGCCCGCGGCCCCCGAGACCCCCGCGGCCCCGCCCGCGGACCTCACCCGGGGCGTCCAGGTCTTCAACGCGACGAACACCTCGGGCCTCGCACGCAACGCGGGCGACCGGCTGAAGACGGCGGGCTTCACCTCCGTCGACGTGGGTGACTGGACGGGCGACGACCCGGCGGCCTCGGTCGTCTACTACCCGGCAGCCGCCGACGTCACGACCGCACAGCAGGCCGCGGCCACGCTGGGCATCACCACGGTGACCGAGTCCGCCACGGCGGCCAAGGACGGCATCGTCGTCGTGCTCGCGGACGACTACAAGAAGGGCTGACCGGCCCCGGTCCCCGCCGCGCGCGGCGGGGCAGCCGCCTTGCACTCGACGCCCCTGAGTGCCAATAATCGCCTTAGCACTCTCGGTCCGAGAGTGACAGAAGCACCGGGGTCACAGGTGAGGCCGGCGCGAGGGCGGGACATGACCGTCGGCGCGCCGTCCGTCCGTCGCGGGCGCCACGACCCCAGACCCGCCAACACCGGAGGATCCATCCGAATGGCCAAGATCATTGCGTACGACGAGGAGGCCCGCCGCGGCATGGAGCGGGGCATGAACGCCCTCGCCGACGCCGTCAAGGTCACGCTCGGCCCCAAGGGCCGCAACGTCGTCCTCGAGAAGAAGTGGGGCGCCCCCACCATCACGAACGACGGCGTCTCGATCGCCAAGGAGATCGAGCTCGACGACCCGTACGAGAAGATCGGTGCGGAGCTCGTCAAGGAGGTCGCCAAGAAGACCGACGACGTCGCCGGTGACGGCACGACGACGGCGACCGTCCTCGCCCAGGCGCTCGTCAAGGAGGGCCTGCGCAACGTCGCGGCCGGCGCCAACCCGATCGCCCTCAAGCGGGGCATCGAGAAGGCCGTCGAGGCCGTCACGGCCGAGCTGCTCGCCCAGGCCAAGGACGTCGAGACCAAGGAGGAGATCGCCGCCACGGCCGCCATCTCCGCCGGTGACGTCGCGATCGGCGAGCTCATCGCCGAGGCAATGGACAAGGTCGGCAACGAGGGTGTCATCACCGTCGAGGAGTCCAGCGCGCTGGGCCTCGAGCTCGAGCTCACCGAGGGCATGCGGTTCGACAAGGGCTTCCTGTCGGCCTACTTCGTCACCGACCCGGAGCGCCAGGAGGCCGTCCTCGAGGACGCCTACGTGCTGCTGGTCGAGTCCAAGGTCGGCAACGTCAAGGACCTGCTGCCGCTGCTGGAGAAGGTCAT
>JAEWYD010000290.1 GCA_023462275.1 Actinomycetes bacterium | reverse complement strand
CCCCGGGACCGGCCCCGGGGGCGGGTCAGTCGGCGGGCGGGGTCGACGACCGCCCGGTGTACCAGTCCTCGCCGCCGTTCTCGATCACCCGGATGAACACGTCCTCCGGGCGCACGCCCGCGTCCTCCATCCGGGCCGCCACGCACGCGTACATGTGGCGCTTCTCGTCCGGGGTGTAGCCGCGCACCATGAGGATCCGGACGAAGACGGTGGCCTCGCGCGGTCCGCCCATGAAGTGCGGGTCCACGAAGAACGACTCCGCCGGCAGCGCGTGCACCACCTGGAACCGGTCGTCTGGTGAGACACCCAGGCCCTCCGCGATCCCGGTGTTGACGGCGTCGGCGATCGCCGCGCGCTGGGCCGCCGGCACGGTGTCCGGCAGCTCGATCGTCGCCTGCGGCATCAGGCCCACACCTCCCCGGTGACGAGGACGTCGGCGCCGGTGCGCGCGGACTCCTCGATCGCGAGCCCGATCGCGTGGTCCTGGCACGCGTGCGCGAGGGAGTAGGGCTCGGGCCCCTCGCCCCGCACGAACCGCCCGTGGTTCTCCAGGATCGTGGCGACGGCGACGTCGTCCTCCGACAGGTGGGTCCCCACGAAGGGGTTGCGGTACACGACGCGCCCGTCGAACGCGACGTGCACCACCTCGTTGCCCTCGAGGTTCATGTCGACGCCGGTGCGCCGGTACTCCAGGTGCGACGTCACCGGGTCCGGCCCGACCATCCGCACGACCGCGTCGTCGACGAGCTCGCCGAGCGAGCCGCGCACGACGACGCGCCGCGAGCGCAGCGGGTTCCACCACTGGTTGTCGACGAAGTCGTACAGGCCCATGCGGCCGTCGCCGAAGTCGAGGGTCGCGATCGTCGTGGGTCGCGGCTCCGGCGTCGCCTCGGGGTGCCAGCCGTCGAAGCGCAGCGGGTCCACGAGCGGCGCGACGAACTGCCGTGCGTTCACGACGACGTCGTCCATCCCGATGCCCAGGTACTCCCGGACCAGCGAGACCGCGTGGTACAGGTGCGTCGAGGCGATCTCGACCGACGTCGGCGTGCCGACGACGCCGTCGCGCACCACTGCGAGGCGGGCGGCGTGCCCGGGCATGAGCGTGTACTGCTCGGCCACGCTCACGAGGCCCGTGTGCCCGACGTCGGTCCACAGGGCGCGCAGCCCGTCCAGCTCCGGGGCGGGCGGCGTCTCGCCCAGGGTCGGCACGCCCCGGGCGACGAGCTCGCGCACGACGACCGGCATGGCCGGCCACGAGACCGCCGCCACGACGAACTCCGGCCGCCCCGCGGCGAGCAGGTCGTCGATCGACTCGTAGGCCGGCACGCCCCAGCGAGCGGTGACGGCGGCGCTCTCGGCCGCGGACTGCGTGACGACGCCGGCGACGCGCAGGCGGTCGGGCGCGGCCGCGGCCATGCGCAGGTGGAAGTGGGAGCGCCAGCCGCTCCCGACGATGCCGAAGGTGACCGGCTCGCTCATGGGTTGTCCTCTCAGGGTGTGGTGCTGTCGCGTCCGCGAGACGCGGGTGTGGGCGGGCGGCTGCGGCCGCGGGTCAGACCTGGCTCATGCCGCCGTCGACGACGAGCTCGGCGCCCGCCACGAAGCTGCTCTCGGCGGAGGCGAGGAACAGCACGGCGGCCGCCACCTCGCGGGTGTCCCCGATGCGCCCGACGGGCACGGCGGCCGCGATCGAGCGTCGCCGCTCGTCCGCGAGGGCCGGGTCGCCGCCGCCGATGAAGTCGCCGAAGCCCGCGCTCTCGGTGGGCCCGGGGCTCACGACGTTCACGCGGATGCCGCGGTGCGCCAGGTCGCTGGTGAACGTGCGGGCCAGCGACCGGACGGCGGCCTTGCTCGCGTTGTAGACGGCGTGCCCCGGGTCGCCGTTCGCACCCGAGATGGAGCCGATGAGCACGATCGTGGCGCCGTCGTTCAGCGCGGGCAGCATGCGCTGCACGGTGAAGTAGGCGGCGCGGTACGTGAGCCCGGCCACGCGGTCGAACATCTCCTCGGTCATCTCGGTCAGCGGGTGCTCGTTGCCGCCGCCACCGGCGTTCGGCACGAGCACGTCGACGCCGCGGCCCGCGGCGCGCACGTCGGCGACCAGGCGCTCGACGTCCGCGACGCTCGCCGCGTCGCCCTGGACGGCGCGGGCGCGGGGGCCGAGCGTGGCGAGCGCCCGCTCGAGCTTCTCGGCCGACCGACCGGTGATGACCACGTCCGCGCCCTCGGCGACGAACCGCTGCGCGATCGCCAGGCCGATGCCCTCGGACGCACCCGTCACGACGGCGAGGCGCCCCTCGAGCTGTCCCATGTCTTCTCCTGCCACTGGTGTCCCTGGTGTCCCTGGCGTCCCTGGGTGGTCGGTCGTCACTTGAGCGCGCCCGCCGCGAGCCCGCGCTCGAAGTACTTCTGGAGCGAGAGGTAGGCGAGGATCTCCGGCACTGCCGTGATCACGGCAGCGGCCAGGACGCCGGTCTGGTCGTTGGTGTACTGGCTCGTGAAGAACGAGGGAAGCAGCGTCACCACCTGCTTGCTCGGGTCGTTGAGCATCAACATCGGGAGCAGGTAGGCGTTCCACGAGTTGATCAGCGTGAGCACGACGATCGCCGCGGCGATCGGCCGCGTGAGCGGCAGCACGATGCGCGAGAAGATCTGCCAGATGCCCGCCCCGTCCACGCGGCCCGCCTCGAGCAGCTCGGTCGGGATCCCGGTGAAGAAGTTGCGCGCCAGGAGCACGGTGAACGGCACCTGCAGGGCGGCGAGCGGCAGGATCACGGCGATGAGCTCGTTGTACATGTCGAACGTCGACGCCGTGACGAACAGCGGCGTCAGCAGCACGGCCTCCGGCATGGTGAGCGCCGCGAGGAGCATCCAGAACCAGACCTCCTTGCCCGCGATCCGCAGCTTGGCGAACCCGAAGGCCGCGAGCATCGTGCAGACGTAGACGATCGCGATGGTGACCACCGAGATCAGCAGGCTGTTGCGGAAGTAGGTCCCGACGACGCCGGTGTCGAAGACCTTGCGGTAGTTGCCCACGCCCTGCCCGGCGAACGAGCCCTGGACCATGGCGACGAGCGGTGCCAGGAACGGCAGCGCGAGCACGGTGACGAGCACCTGGAGGGCGATGCGGGAGCTGCGACGGCGCGCCTCGAACACGGCCCTACCTCCCTTCGGCCTTGCGGTTGCGGATGCTCATGAGCACCCCGCCGCCGATGGCGAGGACCAGCAGGGCGACGGAGATGGCCGCCGCGTAGCCGAAGTGCTTCTGCTGCACCATCGTCTGGTAGATGTACGTGCCCAGGAACTCGGTCCCGTGGTTGGGGCCGCCCTTGGTCACGAGGTAGGGCACGTCGAACGTCTTCAGGGCGCCGATGAGGCCGAGCAGCGCGAGCGCCGCCGTCGTGCCCTTGCACATGGGCCACACGATCGCGAAGAGCGCCCGGACGTTCCCGGCCCCGTCGATGCGTGCGGCCTCGAGGATCTCGGGCTCGATCTGGCTCATTGCGGCGTAGAAGAGGATGAAGGTCAGGCCGGTCCACTGCCACACCGTGATCGCCATGACCACCGGCATGGCCGTGCTCGGGTCCGCCAGCCACGGCCGTGTGAGCGAGTCCAGGCCGACGTGCGAGAGCACCCAGTTGAACTGACCGTCCGCGTCGAAGATCTGCCGGAAGACCGGGGCCATCGTCGCCGGGGCGAGCACGGTCGGCACGAAGACGATCACCTTGTAGACGGTGGCCAGCCGCACCTTGGAGTGCATGAGCGCCGCGAACACGAAGCCGAGCAGCGTCTGCACGGTGAAGGTGACGACGTAGAAGAACCCCGTGTGCCAGATGGCCTTCCAGAAGACGGCGTCGCCGACCATCGTGCTGTAGTTGGCGCCCCCCACGTGCTCGGGCGTGCTGAGGATGAAGCCGTTCCAGTCGAGCGTGGAGACGTAGCCGGTGTACCCGATCGAGAAGTACACCAGGCCCACCACCAGCACCACGGCCGGCAGGATCCAGGGCAGTCCCCAGTTCTGGAACCGGGCGGTCCTGCCCCGGCCCCCGCCGGGGCGGCCGGCCGTGGTGGCCGACCGCCCCTGCGGGCGTCGCGTCGTCGTCGTCGCAGTCATGTCAGTCCGTCTTCTCCGCGAGGCGGCCGGGTCAGCCCTGGCTGGCCTGGAAGTCCTGGAGGGCCTTGAGCGCCTGCTCGGGGGTCTGGTCGCCCGACGCCACGCCGATGAGGGCGTCGCGGAAGGCGCTGTTGAGGTCGGCGCTCACCGAGGCGAACCGCGGCTGCGTCGCTGCGCCGGCCTGCTCGGTGTAGGCCTGCAGGGCCTCGAGCTGGCGGTCGGGGTCGACGAGGTCGATCTGGTCCCACTGCGGCGTGACACCCACGAGCGCGGGGATGTCGTTGAGCGTGTTCGCGACGGCCTGCTGGCCGGCCTCGCTCGTCGTCAGCCACAGCGCGAAGGTGGTCGCGGCGGCCTGCTGGTCGGACTTCGCGCTCACCGCGAGGCCGTAGTCGGCGTCACCGAACATGGAACCGGTGGTGCCGGTGCCCGCGAGGTCGGGGAACTCGACCGGCGTGATGGTGATGGGATCGGGGCTGCCGACGCCGGCCGCCTCCATCGCGGCCACCATCGAGTCCTTGACGGCGTACTGGGTGTACCAGGTGCCCATCATGATCATGGCGTACTGGCCGGACATGAAGGCGTTGTTGGCGTCCGGGTACTGCTGGAGGCCGACCGCGCCCTCCTGCATGATCCCCTCGTCGAACAGGGACTTCCAGATCTTCATGCCGGTGAGGAAGGCGTCGTCCGTGTAGTCCATCTCGCCCTTGGACGCCTTGACGTACGCGCCCGGCTCGACGTTCTCCATGATCGCCTCGAAGGTGTCCATGTCGAACGCCCACTGCCCGGCGCCCTGCACGAAGCAGCCCTTGCCGCCCGCCTCGAGCGTCGCGCAGACGTCCTTCCAGGACGCGAGGTCCGTCGGCGCCTCCAGGCCGTACTCGTCGAAGATGTCCTGGTTGATCCACAGGCCGCCGGAGTACACGGCGCCGGCGGAGAGGCCGACCAGCTTGTCGCCGACCGTCAGGCCTTCGACGCCGGCGGGCGCGAGCTTGTCCTTCCAGTCGCTGCCGAGCGCGCCCTCGACGGCGTCGGTCAGGTCGATGGCGCCGGCCTCGAAGGTCTGCACGCCGCCGTTGGCCGAGCCGGGCGCGACGTTGAAGACGTCGGGGCCGTCGCTGGACGTGATGGCGGGGCTGAGGACCGAGTCGTAGGAGTCGATCGGCTTGGAGACGAACTCGACCTTGATGTCGGGGTACTCCTCGTTGAACGCCGCGATCAGCTTCTCGGCGTTGGTGGCGTCCGGCGTCCAGCCCCACCACGTGATGTCGCCCGACGTCGCAGAGGCGGGCGAGGAGCCGTTGCCGCCCTCGTCACCCCCGCCGCCGCCCGAGCAGGCGGTTGCGCCGAGCGCGAGCGCCCCGGCGAGAAACACGGTGACGAGCGACCTGCGCCTCGTCGTCGACGGCGTTGCCATGGTTCCTCCTGTGGGTCCACTGCGTGCGGCTCTGCACGCGTCGCCGGTACGCAACTTTCTTTCGTATTGCGTCACCAAGCGGAAGTGAACAGCCCGGCAACGCAGCGCGTCAAGGCGCGCAGGTCACGGTTGCGTCACGGGAATTCGGCGCGAGACCGGGCAAGCGGCGTGGGAGCGCCACCACTCTTCGCCCGGGTGAAGGGGGAGCTCGCACACGGCGGACGCTTGTTCATTAACGCAAGTTGCTTTACCGTTTCTCGACATGGATCGCTCGGCTGCTCCACCGCCGGCGGCGGTCGCGCCCCACCGCCGCACGAGCGGCACGCGGGGGGGCGCGACGCGGCGGGCGACGACTGGGCGAGAAAGTTTCCCGCGCGCCCGACCGCCGGCACTACGCTGGTCGCCGTGCCGACCGCCGTGCGCATCGAGGTGACCTGCGGATGACTCCTCCCTCATCGGCCGAACGACCCTTGGCCGAGGCCGCGAAAGTTTCGCCCCCAGGCGCTGCCGCGCCGTCGGGCCGCGTCACCATCGCGCAGATCGCCCGGACGGCCGGTGTCTCGGTCCCCACGGTCTCCAAGGTGCTCAACGGCCGCACCGGCGTCTCCCCGGCCACCCGGCAGTACATCCGCCAGCTCCTCGAGGAGCACGGCTACGAGCCGCGCGTCGCCCGGCGGCCCACGGGCTCCGGGCTCGTCGAGTTCGTGATCCGCGACCTCGACTCCCTCTACGCGACGGCGCTGCTGCGCGGTGCCGAGCGCGAGGCCGCCCGGTCGGGCGCGTCCGTCGTCGTGACCGTGACCCACGGCCGTCCGGTCGGCGACCGCGACTGGATCGAGCACCTCGCCGCCCGCCGCTCGGACGGCGTCGTGCTGGTCGTCTCCCGCATCGGACAGGCCGCCAAGGACGCGCTCGCGCGCCTGCACCTGCCGCTGGTCATCGTGGACCCGGTGGGCAACACCGCCGTCGCCGCTCCGACGGTCGCCGCGACGAACTGGGCCGGCGGGCTCGCGGCCGTGGACCACCTCCTCGAGCTGGGCCACCGTCGCATCGGCGTGATCACCGGCCCGATGGACCTCGTCTCGTCGCAGGACCGGCTCGATGGGTACCGGACCGGCCTGACGCGCGCCGGCATCGAGGTGGACGACGACCTGATCCGGTACGGCGACTTCGAGGAGGCCGGCGAGTACCAGGGCGCCGCCCGCCTCGCGGCCGAGCTGCTGCAGCTCCCGGACCGGCCGACCGCCGTCGTCGCCGGCTCCGACCAGCAGGCGTGCGGCGTCTACCAGGCGGCCCGCGAGCGCGGCCTCGACGTCCCCCGTGACCTGTCGGTGGTCGGGTTCGACGACGTCCCGCTCTGCCGGTGGGTCACCCCGACGCTCACCACGGTGCGCCAGCCGCTGCCCGAGATGGCCCGCGAGGCCACCCGGATGGTGCTGGAGATGGCGCGCTCCGGCGAGTCCGCCACCCCGCGGGTCGAGCTCGCGACCGAGCTCGTCGTGCGCGAGTCCACGGCTCCGCCCGCCGCCTGAGGCGGACGTAGGGTCGGGCCATGACATCCCCCTCCCGCCCCAGCACGGCGGTCGACGCCATCGCCGACGCCTACGTGACCACCCTCGCGCGCCTCCACCCCCTCGGCGCCACCACGATGGGCCTGACGGGCTACGACCACCTGACCACCGACTTCTCCCCCGCCGGCTGGGCGGCCCGGGCCGACGCCGCGCGCGCGACGCTCGCCGAGCTCGCTGAGGCGACGCCCGTCGACGACGTCGACCGCGTCACCGTCGCCGCGATGCGCGAGCGGCTCGGCGTGTGGCTCGAGCTGCACGACGCGCAGGAGTGGATGGGTCAGCTCAACAACATCTCCTCGCCGGTGCAGGACCTGCGCGACACCTTCGACCTCATGCCGACGTCGACGCCCGAGCACTGGGAGAACGTCGCCGCGCGGCTGAACGACCTCCCCACCGCCGTGGCCGGCGTCATGGCGTCGCTGCAGCTGGCCGCCCGGAACGGCCGCGTGGCGCCCGTCCGCCAGGTGCGCGCCTGCATCGGGCAGTGCGAGGAGCTCGCCGCGCCCGGCTCCTTCTTCGCCGCGCTCGTCGAGGGCCCGGAGGTCGACGCCGCGCTCGACGGCTCCGCGGCCTGCCAGGAGATCCGCCGCTCGCTGGCGGAGGGCGCGACCACAGCCCGGGCGGCCTACGCCACGCTCGGCGCGTTCCTGCGCGACTGGCTGCTGCCGCGCGCCCCGGAGGCCGACGCCGCCGGCCGCGAGCGCTACGCGCGCTGGTCCCGCTACTTCCTCGGCGCGACCGTGGACCTCGACGAGACCTACGCCTGGGGCCTGGCCGAGCTGGCCCGCGTCGTCGCCGAGCAGGAGGCGGCCGCCGTGCAGGTGGCCGGCCCGGGCGCCACGGTGGCCGACGCGGTCGCCGCCCTCGACGCCGACCCGGCACGCACCCTCGTCGGCACCGACGCCCTCCAGGCGTGGATGCAGGAGACGGCGGACACGGCGATGGCGGCGCTCGCCGGCACGCACTTCGCCATCGCCGACGACGTCCGCCGCCTCGAGTGCCGCATCGCGCCCACCCACACGGGCGGCATCTACTACACGGGCCCCTCGGACGACTTCAGCCGGCCGGGCCGCATGTGGTGGTCGGTCCCGGAGGACGTGACGACGTTCAACACGTGGCGCGAGAAGACGACCGTCTACCACGAGGGCGTGCCCGGCCACCACCTCCAGATCGCACAGGCCGTGCACCTGCACGACGCGCTGAACACCTGGCGCCGGCTCGCCTGCTGGGTCAGCGGCCACGGCGAGGGCTGGGCGCTGTACGCCGAGCGGCTGATGGCGGACCTGGGCTTCATGGACGACCCCGGCGACCGCCTCGGCATGCTCGACGGCCAGCGGATGCGCGCCGCGCGCGTCGTGCTCGACATCGGCGTCCACCTCGGGCTGCCGTGCCCGCCGGAGTGGGGCGGCGGCACGTGGGACGCCGACAAGGCGTGGGAGTTCTTCCGCGCCAACGTGAACATGCCCGAGTCCTTCCTCCGCTTCGAGGTGGACCGCTACCTCGGCTGGCCGGGGCAGGCGCCGTCGTACAAGATCGGCCAGCGCCTGTGGGAGCAGGCCCGCGACGAGGCCCGGGCGGCCGCCGCGGCGCGGGGCGAGGAGCTCGACCTGGTCACGTTCCACGCCCGCGCGCTGGACCTGGGCTCGGTCGGCCTCGACGTCCTGCGCGAGGCCCTCGCGTGAGGCTCGTCCTCGCGTCGGCGTCCCCGGCGCGCCTGGCGACCCTGACCTCGGCGGGCATCCCCGCCGAGGTCAGGGTGTCGGGCGTCGACGAGGACGCCGCGCTCGCCGCGGCGCATGCGCGTCGGGGTCCGCAGGGTGCGGACGACGACGTCGCCGTCCTGGCGCAGGTGAAGGCGGCGGCCGTCGTCGCGGAGCTCGGCGCGGGCGAGGCGGACCTCGTGCTGGGCTGCGACTCGATGCTCGAGCTCGACGGGCGCACCTACGGCAAGCCGCCGACGCCGGCCGACGCGGTCGAGCGGTGGCACCTCATGCGCGGCCGCAGCGGCGTGCTGCACAGCGGCCACTGCCTGGTCGACCTGCGCGGCCCGGCGCCCGTGGAGGTGACGCGCACGGCGTCGACGGTCGTGCACTTCGCGGACCTCACCGACGCCGAGATCGAGGCGTACGTCGCAACGGGCGAGCCGCTCGCCGTGGCGGGGGCCTTCACGGTCGACGGCCTGGGCGGGCCGTTCGTCACGGGCATCGAGGGGGACTACCACGCCGTTGTCGGCCTGAGCCTGCCCCTGCTGCGCGAGCTGCTGGGCGAGGTCGGCGTCGTCGTGCCGGATTTGTGGGCCGCCCGGGCCTGACACACTCGGGACCATGACCGACGCCCTGAGCGACGGCGGGTGCGCCCCGATGCGGACGGCCCGCCTGGTCCTCCGGCGCTTCCGGCCCGACGACGCCGAGGCGTTCGCCGCCTACCGCTCGGACCCCGCGGTGGCCCGGTACCAGGGCTGGGACGCGCCGTACCCGCTCGAGGACGCCCGGCGGTTCGTCGCCACGATGGCCACGGCCCGGCCGGGTGCCCCCGGGGAGTGGTTCCAGGTCGCGGTCGAGGCCGACGGCCGGCTGGTCGGCGACGTCGCCGTGCACGTGGACGCCGACGACCCGCGCCTGGCCCGCATCGGGTTCACGCTCGCGCGGGCCGAGCAGGGCCATGGTTACGCGACGGAGGCCGTGCGCGCCGTCCTCGGCGCCCTGTTCGCCGCGGGGGTGCACCGGGTCAGCGCGGACTGCGACGCCCGCAACGCTCGCTCGGCCGTGCTCCTGGAGCGCGTGGGGATGCGCCGCGAGGCGCACCACCGCGCGAGCGCGTGGTGGAAGGGCGAGTGGACGGACGAGTACGTCTACGCGGTGCTGGCCCACGAGTGGCCGACGGCGCCCGGCACCGCCCCGGCCTGAGCGCTGACGCGTCCGACAACTGCCGACGGCGCCGTTTGGCGGGTGGGAACAGTCTTGTGCGACGGGTGGGGCGGCGTGCCGCCCGGGCCAGCGGGTGACGTTACGGTGAGCCGTGCCCGACATCCGCAAGGTCCTCATCGCCAACCGCGGTGAGATCGCCGTCCGCATCGCCCGCGCGTGCGCCGACGCCGGCATCGCGAGCGTCGCCGTGTATGCCGAGCCCGACCGGGAGGCGCTCCACGTGCGCCTGGCCGGCGAGGCGTACGCCCTGGGCGGCGCCCGGGCGGCGGATACCTACCTGGACGCGGGAAAGCTCCTCGACGTGGCGCAGCGCTGCGGCGCCGACGCCGTGCACCCCGGCTACGGGTTCCTGTCGGAGAACGCGGACTTCGCGCGCGCGGTGCTCGACGCCGGGCTCGTGTGGATCGGCCCGCCGCCCGAGGCGATCGCGGCGCTCGGCGACAAGGTGAGCGCCCGGCACATCGCCCAGCGAGTCGGCGCGCCGCTCGCGCCGGGCACGCCGGACCCGGTCCGCGACCTGTCGGAGGTCCACGCGTTCGTCGCGGAGCACGGGCTGCCGATCGTCGTGAAGGCGGCGTTCGGCGGCGGCGGCCGCGGTCTCAAGGTCGTCCGCAGCGCCGACGAGGTCGACGCCCAGTACGAGTCCGCGGTGCGCGAGGCGGTGGCGGCGTTCGGCCGCGGCGAGTGCTTCGTCGAGCGCTACCTGGACGCCCCGCGCCACGTCGAGACGCAGTGCCTCGCGGACGCCCACGGGGGCGTCGTCGTCGTCTCCACGCGCGACTGCTCGCTGCAGCGGCGCCACCAGAAGCTGGTCGAGGAGGCGCCCGCGCCGTTCCTGACCGCCGAGCAGGACCGCACCCTGCGCGAGGCCTCGATCGCGATCCTGCGCGAGGCCGGGTACGTCGGCGCCGGGACGTGCGAGTTCCTCGTCGCCGGGGACGGCACGATCTCCTTCCTCGAGGTCAACACCCGGCTGCAGGTGGAGCACCCCGTCACGGAGGAGGTCTCCGGCATCGACCTGGTGCGCGAGCAGCTGCGGATCGCGGCGGGCGAGCCGCTCGGCTACACCGAGGTGCCCACGCGCGGCCACTCCCTGGAGTTCCGCATCAACGGGGAGGACCCGTCGGCGGGCTTCCTGCCGGCGCCCGGCCGCATCACCCGGCTCCAGCTGCCGGCCGGCCCGGGCGTCCGCGTCGACAGCGGCGTCGTCGAGGGCGACACGGTGTCCGGCGCGTTCGACTCGATGATCGCCAAGATCGTCGTCACGGGAGCCACCCGCCGCCAGGCGGTGGAGCGCGCCCGGCGCGCGCTCGCGGAGACCCGCATCGAGGGCATCCCGACCGTCGTGCCGTTCCACCGCGCGGTCCTGGCGGACCCGGCGTTCGTGCCCGACGACGACGCGACGCCCTTCGCGGTCCACACCCGCTGGATCGAGACGGCGTTCGCGGACCGGCTGCCCGGCCTCGTGGGGCCGGAGTCCCCGGCGGCCGCACCCGACGCCGAGCCGGAGCCGACCGAGCGCGTCGTCGTCGAGGTGGGCGGGAAGCGGATCGAGGTGGTCCTCCCCGCCGGCCTCGGCCTGACGTCGCCGCGCACGCGCACCGGCCTCGCCCCGCGCCGGTCCCGCCGCACCGCCGCCCGCGCGGGCGGCGGGAACGGCACGACCCTCGCGTCGCCGATGCAGGGCACCATCGTCAAGGTCGCGGTGACCGACGGCGACGAGGTGGCCGAGGGCGACCTGGTGGTCGTGCTCGAGGCCATGAAGATGGAGCAGCCGCTGGTCGCCCACCGCGCCGGACGGGTCAGCGGGCTGACCGCGTCCGTCGGGGGCAGCGTGACGGCGGGCGCGCCCATCTGCGAGATCCTGGACGCTTGACCCCACCCTCGGCTCCCGTCCCGCCCCCGCCCGACCGGCTCGACCCGGCGTCGGGCGACGCGTTCGTCGTGTGCGCCCAGGGCCACCGGCACTGGGGCCGGTTCGGCGCGGCCGGGCTGATGCTGGTGCGGCGGCCGGGCGCCGGCGTCGAACAGGTGCTGCTGCAGCACCGCGCGCTGTGGAGCGACCAGGGCGGCACGTGGGCGCTGCCCGGCGGGGCGCTGCACCGCGACGAGGACGCGGTCGCGGGTGCGCTGCGCGAGGCGGTCGAGGAGGCCGCGGTCGACCCCACGAGCGTGACGGTGCTCGGCGAGCACGTCCTGGACCACGGGACGTGGCGCTACACGACCGTGGTCGCGGTGGCGACCGCCCCGCAGGCGCCGCACGCGACGGACGGCGAGAGCATCGCGGTGGAGTGGGTGGACCTGGCCGACGTCGAGGCCCTGCCTCTGCTGGGGGCGTTCCGTGTGGCGTGGCCCACTCTGGTGGACATCCTCCGAGGCCCTGTGGTGTAGTACCTCTGGCTTAGGTAAGGCAACCCTTACCGACACAACCGGAGGACTGATGGTCGCGAACTTCCTGATCGGCCTGCGCGAGGGACTCGAGGCGGCGCTCGTCGTCGGCATCCTCGTCGCCTACCTGGTGCGATCGGGACGACGCGAGCTGCTCGGCCAGGTCTGGCTCGGCGTCGGGATCGCCGCGCTCGCGTCCCTGGGGTTCGGCGCGCTCCTCACGTTCGGCCCCTCCGGCCTCAGCTTCCAGGCGCAGGAGGCGATCGGCGGGTCCCTCTCGATCCTGGCCGTCGCCCTGCTGACGTGGATGATCTTCTGGATGGCGCGTACCGCCCGCTTCCTCAAGGCCGACCTGCACGGCCGGCTCGACCAGGCGTTCGCGGCCGGGCGGTGGGCCGTCCTCGTCGTGGCCCTGCTCGCCGTCGGGCGTGAGGGCCTCGAGACCGCGCTGTTCCTCTGGGCCGCCGCCCAGGCCACCGGCGCGAGCACGCAGCCGCTGCTCGGCGCCGTCCTCGGCCTCGCCCTGGCCACCCTGCTCGGCTGGGCGCTGTACCGCGGCGCGGCGGCCGTGAACCTGCGCGTGTTCTTCGCCTGGACCGGGCTGTTCCTCGTCGTCGTCGCCGGCGGCGTGCTCGCCTACGGCGTGCACGACCTGCAGGAGGCCGGCATCCTGCCCGGCCTGGGCGCGCTCGCGTTCGACGTGAGCGCTCAGGTGCCGCCGCAGAGCTGGTACGGCACCGTCCTCAAGGGCATCGTCAACTTCTCCCCCGCGACGACGTGGCTCCAGGCCGTCGCCTGGCTCGCCTACGTCGTGCCGGTCACGGCCGTCTACGTGCGCCGCGTCTGGCCGCGCGCCGCCGCGCCGCGCACCGCCGCGCCGCGCACCGCCGCGGTGTCGGCACCCTCCCCGGCGCAGCCCGCCGGCAC
>JAEWYD010000289.1 GCA_023462275.1 Actinomycetes bacterium | reverse complement strand
CGCCACCGCGGCGCGCCCGCTCCAGCGAGCGTCGTCGGGCGGCCTCGTTGCGCTCGTCGATCTGGCGCGCCGCGTCGTCGTCGCGCGTCAGGTTCGCGCCGCTCTCCGGGTCGAACACCATCACGCGCGCGGGGTCGAACCACAGGGCGGCGCGGTCGCCGTCGCGCACGGCCGACTCGGCGTCGAGCGCCACCACCATCTGCGTCCGCATGCCCTCGCCGTCGAGGTCGCGGTCCAGCTCCTCCAGCTTGGCCGCCACCTCCGGGTCGGTCTCGAACGGGATGTACGCGTAGAGCTCCGCGCCCAGCCACTCGGTGACGTCGACGTCCGCCTCGAAGGTCAGGCCGGTCTCCGTCTTGCCCTCCTCGAGCAGGTCGGCGTCCGCGATGTGCTCGGGCCGGATCCCGACGATGACGAGGCCCCGGTCCCCCACCGCGGCGCGCAGCCGGTCGTCGAGCGGCACGTCCACGAGCGGCAGGTGCAGGACGCCGTCCGCCACGCGACCGGGCAGGAAGTTCATCGGGGGCGAGCCGATGAAGCCGGCCACGAACAGGTTCGCCGGCTGCTCGTACAGCCCCCGGGGCGAGGCCACCTGCTGCAGCTCGCCCCGGCGCAGGACGGCGACCCGGTCGCCGAGCGTCATGGCCTCCGTCTGGTCGTGGGTGACGTAGACCGTCGTCGTGCCCAGCCGCCGCTGGATGCGGGCGATCTCGGTGCGCATCTGCCCGCGCAGCTTCGCGTCGAGGTTCGACAGCGGCTCGTCGAACAGGAAGGCGTCGGCCTCGCGCACGATCGCCCGGCCCATCGCCACCCGCTGCCGCTGCCCGCCGGAGAGGTTCGCCGGCTTGCGGTCGAGGTGCTCCGACAGCTCCAGGGTCGCGGCCGCGCGCTCCACCTTGTCCCGCAGCTGCGCCTCGTCGACCTTGCCCTTGGTCAGGCGCAGCGGGAACGCGATGTTCTCGAAGACGGTCAGGTGCGGGTACAGCGCGTAGTTCTGGAACACCATCGCAAGGTTCCGGTCGCGCGGCGCGCGGTCGTTGACGCGGGCGCCGTCGATCTCGAGGTCGCCGGAGGTGATGTCCTCCAGCCCCACGATCATCCGGAGCAGCGTCGACTTCCCGCAGCCGGACGGCCCGACGAGGATGACGAACTCGCCGTCGGCGATGTCCAGGCTCACACCCTTCACGGCGAGGAAGCCGTCGCCGTACTCCTTGACGATGTCCCGCAGGACGATCGAGGCCATGGTCGGGTCCTTTCTGCTGCGTCTGCCGGGGTCAGCTGCGGTCGGCCGGGGTCAGTGGGCGTCAGCCCTTCACTGCGCCCTGCGTCAGCCCGGCGACGATCTGCCGCTGGAAGAGGAGGACGAGCACGACGACGGGGATGGTCACGATGACGGCGGCCGCCGAGATGGAGCCGGTGGGCTCCTCGAACTGCGACGCGCCGGTGAAGAAGGCGAGCGCCGCCGGCACCGGGCGGGCCCGCTCGGTCGAGGTGAGCGAGATGCCGTAGACGAAGTCGTTCCACGCGATGAAGAAGGCGATCAGCGCCGTCGTGAACACGCCGGGGGCGGCGAGCGGCACGATCGCCTTGCGGAACGCCTGCCACGCCGTGGCGCCGTCCACCTGGGCCGCCTGCTCCAGCTCCCAGGGGATCTGCCGGAAGAAGGCGGCGAGCGTCCAGATCGAGATCGGAAGCGTGAGCGACAGGTACGGGATGATCAGGCCCAGCCAGGTGTCGTACAGGCCGATCGAGCGCCACACGTTGAACAGCGGCGTGACGATCGAGATGACAGGGAAGATCGAGACCCCGAGCGCCGTCGTGAGGATGAGCCGCTTGCCCGGGAAGTCCAGGCGGGCGATGGCGTACGCCGCGAGCGTCGCGAGCACGACGGCGATGGCCGTCGCGATCAGCGAGATCCCGATCGAGTTGCGCAGGGCCGACAGGAACAACCCCTGGGCGTTGCCGACGAGGATCTGCTTGTAGTTGGTCCACGACCAGCTGGCGGGGAGGAACGAGCCCGAGTTCAGGTCGCTCGGCAGCTTGAAGCTCGTCGCCAGGACGGATGCCACCGGGAACAGGGCGTAGACCAGCACGAGGGCCGTGATGACGCCCCACCACACCTTCTGCCGCGTCGTCAGCACGCTCATCGCACGGCCCTCCTGGTGATCGCGATGACCCTGGTGAGCCCGGTGATCGCCCGGGTTCGCGGCGCGCTCATCGCTCACCCCGCGCGCCGGCCAGGTCGACCTTGAACAGCTTGATGGCCACCAGGCAGATGGCCACGACGCAGAGGAACAGCAGCACCGAGATCGCCGAGCCCAGCCCGATCTCGAGGCGCGCGATCGCCTGCCGGTACGCCAGCAGCGACAGCACCTCGGTCCCGTTGGCGCCGTTCGTCATGACGAAGACGTTGTCGAAGATCCGGAAGGCATCCAGGGCCCGGAACAGGACCGCGACCATGATGGCCGCCTTCATGTTCGGGATGATCACCCGCCGCAGGACCTGCCACCACGTGGCTCCGTCGACCTTCGCGGCCTCCTCCAGGTCGCCCGGCACCTGGGCGAGCCCCGCCAGCAGCAGCAAGGAGATGAACGGTGTCGTCTTCCAGATCTCCGACAGGATGATCACGGTCAGGCTCGTGCCGGTCCCGGCGAACCAGTTGAGGTTCGCGTCGATGCCCGGCACCCAGTCGAACCACGAGTTGATGAACCCGGAGTTGATGTCGAACGCGTAGAACCACGCGAACGCCGACACCACGGTGATGATCCCGTAGGGCACGAGGATCGCCGTCCGCAGGATGCCCCGGAGGCTGCGCGCGGCCCGGTGCATGACGAGCGCGAGGGCGAAGCCGAGCACGAGCTCGACCACTACCGTCACGACCGTGATCAGGGCGGTTACGCCGAGGTCGCGCCACCACAGCGGGTCGCTGAGCACGACCGCGTAGTTGCCGAGCCCGACGAAGCGCCGCTCGTCGGGCGCGGTGAGCCGGAAGCTGAACAGGGACTCCCACAGGGCCTGCAGGATCGGGTAGGCCGTGACCGCGAGCATGACGACGAACGCGGGCCCGGCGAGGTACCAGCCCAGGCGCGCCTCGGCGCGGGTGCGCTCCGATCGGGCCGGTGCCGTGCGCCCGCCCGCGGCCCGGCCGGTGGCCGGCTGCGCGGTGCGGCTGCCCTTCGTGGGTGCGGTAGCGCTGGTCACAGCAGCTGCTCTCCCCTCAGGACGGCGGTGATGAGGTCCTCGGCCTTCCCCGGGGTCGTGTCGGGGTCGACCGACGACGGCGGGTGCCAGGTCTGCTGGAGGCCGCCGGAGACCTCGTTGTAGTAGGGCGTCTGCGGCCGCGGAGCGGCCTGCTCGAGCGAGGCCCGGATGAGGTCGGCCATCGGGAACGCGTCGCGCACCTTCGGGTCGTCGTACGCGGCGGACGCGGCCGGCGGGTTGCCGTCGGAGACGAAGTACGCGGCCTGCTTCGCCGGGTCCACGATGCACTCCGCCGCCTGGTAGGCGAGGTCCGTGTGCTTCGAGTAGGCCCCGACGCCGATGTCGATGCCACCGAGCGGCGGGCGGGACGGCTGCCCCTCGACCGTGGCCGGGTACATGGCCCAGCCGACGTCGTCGAGCACCGCCTTGTCCAGCTGGCCGGCGTCGACGGCCTCCTTCATGGCCGGCCAGACGAACGGCCAGTTGACCATGAACGAGCCGTGGTCGCCCTGGAAGATCGAGAAGGTGGCGTTCTCGTCCGCGGTCGGCAGGCCCGGGCCGCCCAGCCCGCCCCGGCCGATCTCGCTCATGATGCGCGCCGCCTCGCGCCCGGCGTCGGAGTCGAGGCCGAGGTTCACGCTCGTCGCGTCGGCCGTCGGGTCCGGGACGATGTGGCCGCCGGCGCCCTCGATGAGCGCGTTGATCCACACGGTGAGCGACTCGGCGCGTGTGCCCTGGACGCCGAGGTAGTGGTCGGACCCGCTGACGGCGTCGATCAGCTGGTCCCAGGTCACCGGCTTCGAGGGGTCGATGCCCGCCTCCTTGGCGACCGAGGTGCGGTACCAGAGCAGCTGGGTGTTCGCCCAGAACGGCAGGGCGACGAGCTGGTCCTCCCAGGTGGCGCCGGTGAGTGCGCCCGCGACCACGTCCTGGCTGACGCGCTGCGCGACGTCGTCGGGCACCGGCGCGAGGAAGCCCGCGTTGGCCAGCTCGGGGACGAACGGCGGGTCGAGGCTCATGAGGTCGATCGAGGCGTCGTGCGCCGCGAGCCGCCGGGCCAGCTGGTCACGCTGCGAGGACGCCTCGCGCGGCAGGCCCGCCGTCTCGATGACGTAGGCGCCGTCGGCGGCCTCGGTGCACTCGGCCGCGATGCGGTCCTGCCCGCCCGCGTCGGGGTTCGTGTACCAGGTGAGCACCGGCGGGCCCGACTCCCCGCTGCACCCGGCCAGCCCGCCGAGCGCCAGGACGGCACCCAGCGTCAGCCCCGCCACGCCGCGTCGTCGCATCCGCGCCTCCCCCGTGGTCACCGGCAACCCCCGTCGGCCGGTCGACCCACACCCATGGGAACGCCGGTCGGGCGGGTCCGCCACCGGACGAGCGGCGTCCCCCGCGCGAGCGACACCGCGAACGGGATGCCAGGATGACCGCGTGCCGCACACCATGACGCCGTCCGCCGCCTGGTCAGAGCTCCTCGAGGGCAACACGCGCTTCGCCTCCGGCGCCATGGCGCACCCGGCGCAGGACGTGGACCACCGGGCCCGCCTGAGCGCCGCGCAGAACCCGTTCGCCGTCGTCTTCGGCTGCTCGGACTCCCGCGTGGCGGCCGAGCTGGTCTTCGACCGCGGCCTGGGTGACCTGTTCGTGGTGCGCACCGCCGGGCACGTCATCGACACGACCGTGCTGGGCTCGATCGAGTACGGCGTGCAGATCCTCGGGACGCCGCTCGTCGTCGTCCTCGGGCACGACTCGTGCGGCGCCGTCGGCGCGGCCGCCGACGCCCTGACCACTGGCGCCATGCCGGAGGGCTTCGTGCGCGCCGTCGTCGACCGCGTCATCCCGAGCATCGTGGCGCTGCCGGGCGAGGCCGCCGACGCCGTCCCGGGGCCGGGCCACCCGGTGGACCCGGCGGTGCTGGGCCGCGAGCACGTGCGGCACACGGTGCGCATGCTGCTCGGCTACTCCGCGACCGTGCGCGACGCCGTCGCGGCCGGCCGGTGCGCCGTCGTCGGCGCCACGTACGCCCTCGCCGAGGGCCAGGTGGAGGCGGTCGAGGCGGCGGGGCTGGGCTGAGCGCCCGACCGGTGGTCCCGGCCCGGCACCGGCCGGTTGCACTCGCCCACGGGCGGCACCGCCCGCGGCACGCCGCAGGCGCGACCTAGGACCTTGGTCGTGCCACGATGTGCGCCATGACCGACGCGAGCACCCCCGACGAGCAGGCCTTCCGCATCGAGCACGACACCATGGGCGAGGTCCGCGTCCCCGCCGACGCCCTGTACCGCGCGCAGACCCAGCGCGCCGTGGAGAACTTCCCCATCTCCGGCGCCCGGCTCGAGCGCCGCCACATCGAGGCCCTGGCCCGCATCAAGAAGGCCGCGGCCCTCGCCAACGCGCGCCTCGGCGTCCTGCCCGACGACGTCGCGCAGGCGATCGCGGAGGCGGCCGAGGAGGTGGCGGGCGGGGCGCACGACGCGCACTTCCCGGTGGACGTCTACCAGACGGGCTCCGGCACGAGCTCCAACATGAACGCCAACGAGGTCATCGCGACGCTCGCCACGCGCCGGCTCGGCCGCGACGTGCACCCGAACGACCACGTCAACGCCTCGCAGTCCTCCAACGACGTGTTCCCGACGTCGGTGCACGTCGCCGCCACGGCCGCCCTGGTGGGCGACCTGCTGCCGGCGCTGCGGCACCTCGCCGCGGCGCTCGGCGGGAAGGCGGCCGAGCTGGCGGAGGTCGTGAAGTCGGGCCGCACCCACCTCATGGACGCCACGCCCGTGACCCTCGGCCAGGAGTTCGGCGGCTACGCCGCCGCGATCGGCTACGCCATCGAGCGGGTCGAGGCCGCGCTGCCGCGGACGGCGGAGGTGCCGCTCGGAGGGACCGCCGTCGGGACGGGCATCAACACCCCGGCCGGCTTCCCCGCGACGGTGCTCGAGCTGCTCCGGGCGGACACGGACCTGCCCGTCACCGAGGCCCGCAACCACTTCGAGGCCCAGGGGGCGCGCGACGGGCTCGTCGAGCTGTCCGGCGCCCTGCGCACGATCGCGGTGAGCCTGACGAAGATCTGCAACGACCTGCGCTGGATGGGCTCCGGCCCGAACACGGGGCTGGCCGAGATCGCACTGCCGGACCTGCAGCCCGGGTCGTCGATCATGCCCGGCAAGGTGAACCCGGTGATCCCGGAGGCCGTGCTCATGGTGGCCGCGCGCGTCGTCGGCAACGACGCGACCGTCGCGTGGGCGGGCGCGAGCGGCGCGTTCGAGCTCAACGTGCAGATCCCCGTGATGGCGCAGGCCACGCTCGAGTCGATCCGCTTGCTGGCCAACGCGACCCGGCTGCTGGCCGACAAGGCCGTCGCGGGGATCACGGCGAACGCCGAGCGGGCGCGGGCCTTCGCCGAGTCGTCCCCGTCGATCGTCACGCCCTTGAACCGGGTGATCGGCTACGAGGCGGCCGCGAAGGTGGCCAAGCACGCCGTCGCGCACGGCATCACGGTCCGCCAGGCCGTGCTCGACCTCGGCTTCGTCGAGCGGGGCGAGGTCACGCCTGCCCAGCTCGACGCGGCCCTCGACGTCCTGGCGATGACCCGGCCGCCGATCGCCTGAGCAATCGCCTGGTCGGGCCGCCGGCACGGGGCCAGGCGGCACGGGGCCAGCCGGCACGGGGCCGGCGACCAGGGCCGGCGACCAGGGGCCGCCGGCCGCGCGTTCAGGAGAGCACGAACTCCGCGACGCCGGCGGTGAGCTCCCCGGCCACGCCGGCGAGCTCGTCGACGGCCTGCCGGACGTCGCCCGACACGTCGGCGGCCCGGGACGCCGCTCCCGCCACCTCGGCGACCGACCCCGCGATGTCGGTCGTGCCGGTCGCGGCCACCACGAGGTTGCGCTCGACCTCCGACGTCGTGACCGCCTGCTGCTCCACGACCGCCGCCATCGACGACTGGTGGGCGTCGACCCGGCCGATCGTGTCGGCGATGCGGCCGACGGCCACGTGCACGTCCTCGGCGTCGGCGCTGACGGCCGCCAGCACGGGCGCGATCGTCTCGATCGCCGCCGAGGTCTGCTGGGCCAGCGCCTTCACCTCGCCCGCGACGACGGCGAACCCACGTCCCGCCTCGCCCGCCCGGGCCGCCTCGATCGTCGCGTTCAGCGCGAGCAGGTGGGTCTGCCCCGCGATGGCCGTGACGGTCCGCAGCACGGCGGCGATCTGCGCGGAGGAGTCCCCGAGCCGCGTCACGACGTCCGCGGCGTCGCGCGTCACACCGACGGCCTCGGCCGCCTGGCTCGAGGCGGCCGTCACGTCGTGCGCGACCGACTCGATGGACGCGCGCATCTGCGTCATGGCGGCCGTCACCGCCTGGACCTCGCCGTTGACGAGGGTGGCGCTCTGCGTCACCGACTCGGCGCGCCGGGACGTGTCGGTGGCCGCGTCTCCGAGGGCGGCGCTCGAGCCCTCGAGCAGCCCGGCGGTCCGGCGGACGGCGGCGGCGCCGTCGGCCATCCGCTGCACGGCGCCGCGCATACCCGCGATGGCCTCGGCGAGCGCGGTGCCCATGACGCCGATCTCGTCGGTGCCGTCCGCGGTCACCTCCACCGACAGGTCGCGGCGCGCGACCCGCCGCAGCGCGTCCGTCAGCCGCTGGACCCGGCCGGTGATCCGGCCGGACATCAGCGCCACCGCTGCCACGGCCAGGGCCGCGACCACGACGCCGGCCACGATCAGGGTGCGGATGAGCGCAGCGCTCCCGTCGGCGAGCCGCTGGGGCGCCGCGTCGAGCTCGGCCTTCGGGCCCCACGCGGCCAGCGTCCAGCCCCACTCGGTGAACGGGGTGACGTGCACGAGCATGGCGCCGCCCGTCAGGGGGACGGTGAGGTCGGCGACCTCGCCGTCACCCAGCTCGGCGGCGGCGTCCAGCACGGCCTGGGCGTACGGCTGACCGTCCGCGTCGACCGCGTCGGCGGCCGACCCGGTGGCGCCGGGCGGGGGCACCACCCAGGCACCGGTGGCGTCCTGCACGGTGAGGTAGCCGGACCGGCCGACGACGACGTCGCCCAGAGCGGAGAGCAGCGGCGCCGCGACCGTGGCCTGCGGCGTGCCGACGAAAACCATGCCGACGACATCGTCACCCGACAGCAGGGGCGCGTACGCCGACACGTACGGCTGCCCGACCACCTGCGCCGTCCCGTGGTAGACCTCGCCGGCGAGCACCGCGCGGACGACGGCGTTGGGCGTGCCGTCCGCGGCGGTCGCCGGGATGTAGGTGCCCACCGCGCGCGCGCCGTCGGCCGTCGTCACCGTCGTCGCGACGCGCAGCATGTCACCGGCGTCGTTCATCCGCTGGAAGATCGTGGCCGCCGAGCCGAGCAGCCGCGTGATGTCGTCCACCACTGGTGTCGGGACCGCGGCGTCCGTGTTCCGGCCGAGGCTCTGGCCGCCCAGCAGCAGCTGGCGAACGGTGACCTCGCTCGCCTCCTGCGTCGTCTGGTTCGTCGCGGTCCAGGTCACCGGGTCACCGAGGGTGACGTCCCCGGCCTGCTGGACGACCGCCTGCGCGACGGCGAGCTCGCTGGCCATCCGGTCGGTGAGGGTGGCGACCTGCGTGGCCACGAGCGTGTGCGACTGCGAGACGAGCTGCGTGAGCGACGCCTCGTTGAGGGCGGTGACGTCGTCGCCCGTGCTCTCGGTCAGAGCGGTCGTGCGGACGCCGCCGACGAGGGTCAGCACGACCGCGGTGACGGCGGCGGCACCGCCGCCGATGGCGATGAGCTGGGTGCGCAGGCTCCCGCGCAGCTGGACCATGGTGTTCTCCGGGTGTCACGGGCAGGCCGCCCGCGCCCGGGGGGCGGCGCGGACGGGGAGCTGCCCCGATGCCCCCTCGATCGTCGGCGAGCGCGCTCCCATGATCGGTACGCCGCTGGGCCACCCGGGTGAATTCCCCGACCGGGGAGGGACCCGGGTGGCTCCGCCGCACTCAGGCACCCGGGGCCGTCAGCCGGCGCCAGCCCTGCGCGAGACCGACGAGGAGCAGGCCCGCGGCGACCCAGCCGGCCAGGACCAGCACCGGTGCCGACGCGCCCCAGCCGTCGAAGTAGGCGACCGAGCGCAGCGCGTTGACGACGGCGCCCGGGGGCAGGGCCTGCCCGAGCTCCGCCCACCCCGCCGGCAGCAGCTCCGGCGCAGAGGCGGCGGCGGACAGCGGGTTGCCGAGCAGCATCATGACGGCGACGGCCAGGGCGAGGCCCGGCCGGCCGAGCAGCGCGTGCCCCCCGACGACGGCCAGGGCGATGGCTGCGACGCCGAGCGCGAGGACGCCGGCCTGGCCCCAGAGCCCCCCGGTCAGCACGCCGAGCCACGGGCCGGCGAGCCCCGCGGCGACGAGCCCGCCCACCGCGGCGACCGACCCGACGAGGACGAGCCGCCGGCCCATGCCCCGCACGGCGAGCGCCGCCACGACGCCTGCCGCCACGGACGCCAGCACGAGCGGGAGCGCCGCGGAGGTGAGCCCGGCGCCGCGCGGGTCGTCGGCCGGCAGCGGGACGACCGGCTCCACCTGGACGAGCCGCGGCACGTCGAGGCCCTGGGCCTCGGCCTGCCGGGCTCCGAGGGCATCGGCGACCTGCCCGAGCGCCGTCGCCACGGCAGCGCTGCCCGCGGGTGCGGTCAGCATCGTGGCGCCGTCCGGGCCGATGACGACGGCCCCGTCGACCTCCCGGTGCGCCACGGCCTCGCGGGCGGCGTCGCCGTCGGCGTACCGCGTGACCTCGAACGCCCCAGGCTCCGCGGCGGCGAGGGCTGCCTCGATGCCCGCGGCGGCGTCGGCCGGGGCCGCGACGCCGAGGGGGACGTCCCGCGGACCGCCGTTGACGGCCGGCCACACGAACGCCGTCAGCATGGTGGCGAGCAGCAGGACCAGCGCGGCGGTCGCGCCGGCGACGTGCCGCCATGGGGTCGGGGCGGACGACGCCGCCGGGATCGGGTCGGAGAGCCATGCCGGCGCCGTCGGGCCGTCGACCGCGAGCGCGGGCTCGCCGGTCCCGCTCTGGGTGTGCACCATGAGATCCTCCTAAAAAAACGAGCGTTCTCTTTGGTGCTACTCTCAACCCGAACCGCGGTCCTGTCAAGAACGACCGTTCGCCTAGGCTCGACCCCAGCACCGGCCCGCGGACGACCGTGTCGCCGGCTCCCGCCGGCCCAGCAGCAAGGAGGCGCCCATGCCCCGGGTGAGCGAGGCACACAAGGAGGCCCGACGCGCCCAGATCGTCGACGCCGCGCTCCGCTGCTTCCAGCGCAAGGGCTTCCACCCGACGACGATGGACGACATCGTGCGCGAGTCGGGGCTCTCCGCCGGCGCCGTCTACACGTACTTCCGCGGCAAGGACGACCTCATCGTCGAGGTCGGGTCGCACCGCCTCGACGACGTCCAGACGACCATCGCCGCCCTCGCGGTCGCCGAGCCCGTCCCCGCACCGGCCGACGTCGTCGCGCGGCTCGTCGAGCGCGTCGTGGAGATCACGACGCTGGGGGACCTGGACATCGCGCGGATCATCGTCCACGGGTGGGGCGAGACCGTGCGCAACGACCGCCTGCGCGACGCGGTGCGCGGCGCCTACGCGACCTTCCGCGCCGACGCCGCCACGCTCGTGCGGCGGTGGCAGGCCGCCGGCCTGGTGTCCCCTTCCGTCGACCCCGACGAGGCCGCGCCCGCCCTGCTCGCCCTCATGCTGGGCTTCATCGTGCAGCGCGCCGTGATCGGCCCCGTCGACCCGGCCGCGTACGCGCGCGGGGCCGCCGCGCTCCTGGCCGGCCCCGCGGGCTGACAGCGGTGGCCGACGAGCCCTCGCGCGCTACACGTCCAGGCCCTCCAGCATCTCGGTGACCAGCGCCGCGATCGGCGAGCGCTCCGAGCGGGTCAGCGTCACGTGCGCGAACAGCGGGTGCCCCTTGAGCGCCTCGATGACCGCGGCGACGCCGTCGTGGCGACCGACCCGCAGGTTGTCGCGCTGCGCGACGTCGTGCGTGAGGACCACGCGGGAGTTCTGGCCGATCCGCGAGAGCACCGTGAGCAGCACGTTCCGCTCCAGCGACTGCGCCTCGTCGACGATGACGAACGCGTCGTGCAACGACCGGCCGCGGATGTGCGTGAGTGGCAGGACCTCCAGGAGCTCGCGGTCCACGACCTCGTCGACCACGTTCGGCGAGACGAGCGCGCCCAGCGTGTCGAACACCGCCTCCGCCCAGGGGTTCATCTTCTCGGCCTCCGAGCCCGGCAGGTAGCCGAGCTCCTGGCCGCCGACCGCGTAGAGCGGCCGGAAGACCATCACCTTCTTGTGCTGGCGGCGCTCCATGACCGCCTCGAGCCCGGCGCACAGGGCGAGGGCCGACTTGCCCGTCCCCGCGCGGCCGCCGAGCGAGAGGATGCCGACCTCCTCGTCCAGCAGCAGGTCGATGGCGATGCGCTGCTCCGCGCTGCGCCCGTGCACACCGAAGACCTCCTGGTCCCCGCGCACGAGCCGCAGCCGCTTGTCCGCGGTCACGCGCCCCAGCGCGGAGCCGCGAGCCGAGTGCACGACGACGCCCGTGTGGCAGAGCAGCGGTCCGGTGTCCTGGCCCGTGAGGTCCACGTCGGCGAGCTCGAGGGTCTCGTCCTGCCACAGTGCCGCCATCTGCGCCTCGCCGAGGTGCAGCTCGGTCATCCCGGTCCACCCGGAGTCGACCGCGAGCTCGGCGCGGTACTCCTCCGCGGCCAGGCCGCACGCGGAGGCCTTGATGCGCAGCGGCAGGTCCTTCGAGACGAGCGTGACGTCCCGCCCCTCGTCCGCGAGGTTCCGCGCGACGGCGAGGATCCGCGAGTCGTCGTCACCGAGCCGGAACCCGCTCGGCAGCACGGAGGGGTCCACGTGGTTGAGCTCGACCCGCAGCGACCCACCCGCCTCGCCCACGGGCACGGGCGCGTCGAGCCTTCCGTGCTCGATCCGCAGGTCGTCCAGGAGCCGCAGCGCGCTGCGGGCGAAGAAGCCGAGCTCGGAGTGGTGCCGTTTCGCCTCGAGCTCGGTGATGACCACCACCGGCAGGACGACGTCGTGCTCGGCGAAGCGGAGCATCGCGCGCGGGTCGGACAGCAGGACGGAGGTGTCGAGCACGTAGGTCCGGGTCACGAGAGCTCCCTGGTCCGCTCAGGCGGCCGCGTGTGGCTGACGCGGCGGCGGGTGGTGGGCCCGGGCGGCCGGCCCGAGGGCCGGGGTCCGGCCCTCCTCCCGGAGCGGATGCTCCATGGGCTGACCTCCCGAGGGACGGCGAGTGCCGTCCGTCACTGCGGACGCTACGACCGACGTCCGACACGGCGCGTGCGCGACACGCCCGGCGTCGGGGGAGTTCACGCAGACGTCACCTGCGCGTCGCGCGCGGCCCGGCGCCGCGGCTCCTCAGCGACCCAGCCGTCGCTCGCGCGCCGCGTAGGAGCGCAGCGCACGCAGGAAGTCGACCTTGCGGAAGTCGGGCCAGTACGCCTCGCAGAAGTAGAACTCGGTGTGCACGCTCTGCCAGAGCAGGAACCCGCCGAGCCGCTGCTCGCCGGACGTGCGGATGACGAGGTCCGGGTCCGGCTGACCCTTCGTGTACAGGTGCCCGGCGATGTGCTCGACGCTGAAGGAGTCCGCCAGCTCCTCCAGGGAGGTCCCGTTCCCGGCGTGCTCGCGCAGCATGGCGCGCACGGCGTCGGCGATCTCGCGCCGCCCGCCGTAGCCCACCGCGACGTTGACGTGCAGCCCGGTGACGTCGGCGGTCCGGGCCTCGGCCGCGCGCAGGGCGGACGCCGCGGCGTCGGGCAGCAGGTCGAGCGCCCCCACGATCTGCAGGCGCCAGCGTCCCGTGGCCGCGAGGTCGCCGACGGCGTCGGTGATGATGCCCAGGAGCTCGGCGAGCTCGTCGGCGGGCCGCGCCAGGTTGTCCGTCGAGAGCATCCAGAGCGTGACGACCTCGACGCCCACCTCCTCCGACCAGCGCAGCAGGTCCTCGATGTGGTCCGCGCCGCGGCGGTGCCCGGTCGAGTGGTCGAGCCCCACGGTGCGCGCCCAGCGCCGGTTGCCGTCGAGGATCACGCCGATGTGCCGGGGGATCACCTCCGGCGGGAGGGACGCGGCCAGACGGCGCTCGTACAGCCCGTACAGCGGGTGCGGCAGGCGCATGCAGGTCCTCGCGGTGCTGGTGCGTGGTGGTTGTGCGTGCTCGTGGTCGTGCGGCGGTCCGGAGGACCGGGGTCCGTCCGACAGGTCACGGTACAGCGAGGCCGCTGCGCGGCACCCGGCGGCGCCCGCGCGGACGGCAACCTTCACCGAACCCGTCGACGGCCGCCGCGTCCGCCTGCCGGGACGGTGCCGGCGGTGCCGTCACGGCCGGTACCCTGAGTAACCTACGGTTGCGTAGGTAGCGCCGACTCGGACGACTCAGGGAGCCCCGATGACGAACGGTGCAGGGCTGCGGGAGCGGACCTCGGAGTACGCGGACGCGGTGAAGCCGAAGCTGCGTGGGTGGATCCACGCGGGCATGGCTCCGTTGTCCCTGGCCGCCGGCGTCGTGCTCGTGGCCCTGGCGCCGACGACGCCGGGCCGCGTCTCGGCCGTCGTCTTCGCGTTGTCCGCGATCATGCTGTTCGGCACCAGCGCCGTGTACCACCGCGGCCGCTGGTCGCCGCGGGTCGCCGGGGTCCTGCGGCGGATGGACCACACGAACATCTTCCTCATCATCGCGGGCACCTACACGCCGCTGTCGGTCATGCTGCTGGACTGGCCGACCAACCGGAACCTGCTCGTCATCGTCTGGTCGGGCGCCGTCGCCGGGCTGCTGGCCCGGGTGTTCTGGCTCGGCGCGCCGCGCTGGGTCTACACCCCGATCTACGTCGCCCTCGGCTGGGTCGCCGTCTGGTTCCTGCCGGACTTCGCGCGCGCCGGTGGCCCCGCCGTGCTGTGGCTCGTCATCGCGGGCGGCATCGCGTACACCCTCGGGGCGGTGGTCTACGGCACGAAGTGGCCCAATCCGAGCCCGCGCTGGTTCGGCTTCCACGAGATCTTCCACAGCCTGACGGTGGTCGGGTACGTGTGCCACTACATCGCGGCCAGCATCGCGATCTACTCGGCGGGCTGACCGGGGCGGTCTCGCCGCCGGCCACGCCGGCCACGACAGCACGGGCCGGCGTCAGCCGACCGCCAGCGCGAGCGCAACCGCGCCCGCCGCACCTCCGACGACGACGGCATCCCGCCACGACAGCCGCGGCTGCGCCCAGGTGGTCCGCCGGGCCTGCGGCAGCGCGCCGAGCCCCCGGCTCTCGAGGGAGAGCGCAATCTGCCCCGACCGCCGCACGCTCGTGACGAGGAGCGCGAAGGCGGCACGGCTCAGGGCCCGCGGCGACCGCGACAGCCGCCGGCGTCCCGCGACGACCTCGCCCCGCACGGCGTGGGCCCGGCGGATCGCTAGCCACTCGTCCGGCAGGTCGTCCAGCAACCGGTGCGCGGCGAGCAGCGCGTAGGTCACGCGCACGGGCAGCCGGGCCACGGCGTGCAGCGACGCCAGCAGGCGCGCCGGCTCGACGGCGGCCAGGAACCCGACCGCACACACGCCCGTGAGCATCGTGCGCGCCGCGACGGCAGCGCCGATGCGGAGCCCCACGTCCGTCACCGCCAGGCCGCCGAGCCGGGCGACGACCGCGCCGTCCCGCGTCACCGCGTTGACCAGCACGACGCCGACCGCGAACCCCACGAACGGCAGGAGCGCGCGCGCCAGGCGCAGGGGACGGACCCGGGCCCCCAGGCACACCGCGACCGCCGCGACCACAGCCAGCGCGGCCACGGGCGCGGGCCGGTACACCCGGGTCAGCGCCAGCGGGACGGCCACGACGACGCCGAGCAGCAC
>JAEWYD010000288.1 GCA_023462275.1 Actinomycetes bacterium | reverse complement strand
GCCTCGGTGTCCCCGAGGCCGAGGACCGCGCCGTAGAACCGCCGGGCGGCGACCGGGTCGTCCGTCCGCAGCTCGACGCCGAGCACGGCGCCCGCCGTCCCGGTGAGCTCGAACCCGACGTCGGCCGACCCCTGCCACAGTCCCGTGTCCGCGCCCGTCGGGTCGCGGACGAAGCCGAGGACGGCGCCGCCGTCGTTGACGCGCAGCGGTCCCATCGTGGCGTGCCCGCCGGCGTCCCCGGCCCGGTCGACCACGGTCTCCACGTCGGGGGAGGAGAGGTACACGGCCCACTGCGCCCGGACGCCCGGGGTCGCCGCCTGCACGATGCCCGCCACGCGGCGGCCGTCCCGCGTCGCCCAGACGAACGGCCGGCCGTCCGGCGTCAGCCCCTCCACGAAGCGCCAGCCGAGCAGGTCGCCGTAGAAGCCGGTGGCCGCGCCGATGTCCGACGCCGTGAGCCCCACCCACGCGGGCGTCCCGATGGGCCACCCCTCGGTGCGCTGCGTCATCGTCCGCTCCCGTCGTCATGACGAGCGTGCGGCGGGGCACGGGGTCCCGCAAGAGGACGCGGGGACGCGCGGAAGGGCACGACGTCGGCCCGGCGGCACCGGTCTCGGCGCCTCGGGCACGACGTCGCGCAGAGGGCACGGCGTCGCCCCGGCGGCGCGGTTTCGGCGCCTCGGGCACAGCGTCGCGCAGAGGGCGCGATGTCGCCCCGGCGGCGCTTTCGGCGCCTCCGGCACAACCGCTTTGGAGGCGACGCCCGGGCCTGGGTACAGTAGAGCCCGCTCGCCGGTCGCCCGGCGCGCGCCGCCTTAGCTCAGTCGGTAGAGCGGTTCACTCGTAATGAACAGGTCTGGGGTTCGATTCCCCAAGGCGGCTCCCAGCACGACCCGTCGTGCCGCAGGTCCGCGGGCACCGTCTCGGCCCGCGATCGCGCCGCGGCTCCGGTCCCGGAGCGTCCGCGCGTCCGGCCGGCAGCGCCTAGGCTTCCGGATGACCGGATTGTGCTGAACGCCGTGAGGACACCCCCCAGATGGCCCGAGTGACCCTGCAGACGATCGCTGAGCGGGTCGGCGTGAGCCGCATGACGGTGTCCAACGCGTTCTCCCGGCCCGACCAGCTGTCCGCCGGGCTGCGTGAGCGCATCCTCGCCACCGCCGCCGAGCTGGGCTACGCCGGGCCGGACCCGGCGGGCCGTGCCCTCGCGCGCGGGTCCACGGGCGCCGTCGGCATCCTGCTCACCGACTCCATGGGCACCGCGTTCCGGGACGACGTCGCCACGACGTTCTTCGGCGCCGTCGCCGAGGAGCTCGCGCCCACCGGCCTGGCCGTCACTCTCCTGCCGCTGTACGGGTCGAAGGACGCCATCCCGGCGCGCGACGTGCCGATCGACGGCGCGCTCGTCTACGCCTGCCCCGACGGCGCCGACGCCCTGGACTGGCTCGTCCGGCGGCCCATCCCCCTCGTCTTCGTGGACCGCGACGCGACGCCCGGCTCGTCGAGCGTCACCCTGGACGACCGCGGCGGCGCCGCGCAGGGCGCCGAGCACCTGCTGGGCCTCGGCCACCGCCACGTCGGCATCCTCACGATGGCCTTCGCGGGCCCCCACGGCATCGTGCAGGACGTCGCCGCGCACGCCGCCGACCACGTGGCCCACGAGCGCGCCGTCGGCTGGGTGGAGACCCTCACCGCGGGCGGCGCGCGCGTCCGGGCCGTGCAGGTGAAGGAGAACACCGAGCAGGACGCCTACGAGGGCGCGACGCTGCTGCTCGACGTCGACGACCACCCGACGGCGATCCTCTGCTTCTCCGACCTGATGGCCTGGGCGGCCATCCGGGCCGCCACGGACCTCGGGCTGCGGGTGCCGCAGGACGTGTCCGTCGTCGGCTTCGACGACGCCCAGCTCGCCCGGCGCGTCCGGCCGTCGCTGACGACCATCCGGCAGGACGTCGTCGCGAAGGGCCGCGTCGCGGCCGCCCAGCTGACGAGGGCGATCGAGCACCGCCGACACGGGGAGCCCGTCGAGGCCGCGCAGGTCGTCATGCCGACCGAGCTGGTGGTCCGCTACTCCACGGGACCGGCGCCGGTCGAGTAGGGGACTGAGCCACGCTGCTGCGACCGCGGTCGGCGCCGCCGCGAGCCCAGTGTGGGGGGCGGGGGGCGAGTGCGGCGGCGCCGGGTCCGGTCGCCCCGCACCGCCGGCCCCAGGGGGCGCGGTGACCGGTGGTGCGGGGTCTGGAAGCTAGAGAACCGCCGTGGTCTGAGCCGGCGATGTGGCGATCCTGTGCGCGCGCTGAGAGCCGCTCGCCGTGCGAGGAGCCGCGCGCTGAGAGCCGCTCGCCGTGCGACGAGCCGCCGCCGAGGGCCGGCCCCGAGACCGGCCCCGGAACGCTCCGTCAGGCGTCGTCCGCGGTCCGCCGCCGGTCGCGGTCCTTGCTGGGCTGCACCCGCTTGGGCTCGCCCGGCATCTTCGGGTACTCCGGCGGGTAGGGCAGGTCGCCGGCGCCGTGGTCGCGCTCGTCGCGGTCGGCGAGCTCCAGCAGCGGCTCGATCGAGTACCGCGGCGTCGCGCCCGCCGTCAGCGGCGCGAAGAGGTCACCGACCTCGGCGAACCGCGCCGGCACGCTCAGCACGGTGAAGTCGTCGGGGTGGACGGCGTCGAGCTCCTCCCAGCGCAGCGGCGTGGAGACGGTGGCCCGCTGGTTGGGTCGGATGGAGTACGCCGAGGCGATCGTCCGGTCCCGCGCCATCTGGTTGTAGTCGACGAAGATCTTCTGGCCGCGCTCCTCCTTCCACCACTTGATGGTGACCTCGTCGGGCAGGCGGCGCTCCAGCTCGCGCCCGAGCGCGATCGTGGCCCGGCGTGCCTGCGTGAACGTCCACCGCGGCTCGATGGGCACGAAGATGTGCACGCCCCGTCCGCCGGACGTCTTCGGCCAGCCCTCCATGCCCATCTCGTGCAGGATCTCCCGCACGTGCGGCGCCACTCGCGCGGCGTCGCGGAAGTCGGTCCCCGGCTGTGGGTCCAGGTCGATGCGGAGCTGGTCGGGGGAGTCGACGTCGTCGCGCGTGACCGGCCATGGGTGGAACGTGATCGTGCCCATGTTGGCGGCCCATGCCACGACGGCGAGCTCCGTGGGCGCCACCTCGTCGGCGGTCCGCCCGCTCGGGAACCCGATGGTGGACGTCTCCACGTAGTCCGGGGCGCCCTGGGGGACGCGCTTCTGGTAGAAGGCGTCGCCGTGCCCGTCGGCCCGCGTCGCCATCACGGCGCCCTCGAAGACGCCCTTCGGCCACCGCTCCAGCGTCGTCGGCCGGTGCAGCAGCGCGCCGAGGATGCCGTCCCCGACCGCGACGAAGTACTGCACGACCTCGAGCTTGGTGATCCCGAGCGCTGGGAACACCACGCGCTCCGCGCTCGTCACGCGCACGGTGCGTCCGGCGACCTCCAGCTCGGTCGCGGGGGGCTTCGTGGCTGCCATGGGGTCACGCTAGGCGGGGGCACCGACGCCGTCGACCGGTGATCGTCTCGACGGCATGTCCGGGCTCGGCTATCCGGGGACTGTCCGGGGCCCGTCCGGGCCGTCCCGAGCCTCTCCTGGCCGTCCAGGCCGTGTCGCCGGCGCCACGGCGGGTACGGTCACGCCATGGACCTGCACGAGCTCAGCTGGCGGTCGGTCGACGGGCTGCCCGGCGTCGCGATGGCCGCGCTGGCAGACGCGCCCGTGCCGGAGCGGATCCGCGTCGACCTGGCGCTGATCGAGCCGGGTGCCTCGCTCCCGCGCCACCCCGCCGGGCGCGCCCAGACGTTCGCGGTGGTCAGTGGCACGGGGCGCGTCGCGGGGCCCGACGACGTCGCGGTGCCGATCGGCCCGGGCTGGGCGGCCACGTGGCAGCCCGGCGAGGACCACACGTCCTGGGCCGACACGGCGATGACGGTCCTCATCATCCAGCGCAGTCCCCTGGGCGCGCCGGAGAGCCTGGCCGACCCGGAGTAGGGCCTGGCCGACCCGGAGTAGGGCTGGCGGAGGACGCAACCGCGCTCAGCCCGCGAGGAGGCCCCGGCGGTGCGCCACGGCCACGGCCTCCGCGCGCCCCGTGACGCCGAGCTTGGCCAGCAGGTTCGAGACGTGCACGCTGACGGTCTTGCCGCTGATGAACAGCCGCTCCCCGATCTGCCGGTTGGTCAGGCCCTGCGCGACGAGCGCGAGCACCTCCGCCTCCCGGTCGGTGAGGACGTCGCCGCCCCGCGCGGCGCCCTCGAGCCGCCCCCGGCGGGCGAGCGCGTCGACCGCCTCGAGCAGCGGCCGGGCGCCCATCTGCGCGGCCGCGGCC
>JAEWYD010000287.1 GCA_023462275.1 Actinomycetes bacterium | reverse complement strand
GGCGACGACGACGGCGCCCGCCGCCACCAGCTGGGCCGTCCGGCTCGCGAGGCGGGGCCAGAGGAGCCCGAGGAAGGCCGCCGCGGCGGCCGCGTCGAGGCCCCAGCGCCGCGGGTCCCCGAGGGCGTCGCCGACGACGGCGCCGACCACGGTGAACGCGTTCCACAGGACGTAGACGCCGAGGCCGGTCGCCCAGAAACCGAGGCGCGCGAGCCGGACGTCGTCGGGGTGCGTGCCGCCCGAGTGCGCGGCGGCGACCGCCGTCGACTCGTCGATGGTCACCTGGGCCGCCAGCACGCGGCGCAGACCCCGGGCGCGCAGCATCGGGGCCACCGCGGCGCCGTACAGGGCGTTGCGGGCGCCCAGGAGCGCGGCCGTCGCGACCGCCGCGCCGCCACCGCCGGCCGCCCCGACCACCCCGACGAACGCGAACTGGGAGCCACCCGTGAACATGAGCAGGCTGAGGGCTGCCGTCTGCGCCAGGTCGAGGCCCGCGGCGACGGCGAGCGCACCGAACGAGACGCCGTAGACGCCGGTGGCCAGCGAGACCGACGCGGCCTGCCGGAGGACCGTGCGGCGCCCTGCCGTGCCGGTCGCGCCGGCGTCGGGGGAGGCAGGGGTTGGCACCGGGGAAGTATCGCCCCTGGGGGCGCGGCGCCCGCGCCGGGACGTCGGTGGGCGCGCCTACGCTGTCGCCATGCCCGTCACCGACGCCGCCCCGGCCCACGACCCCGCGCCCGTCGACCGCCAGTACGAGGACCTGCTGCGGCGGGTCCTGGTCGAGGGCACCCCGAAGGCCGACCGCACGGGGACGGGGACGCGCAGCGTCTTCGGCCACCAGATGCGCTTTGACCTGTCGCGCGGGTTCCCGCTGGTCACGACCAAGCGCGTGCACCTGAAGTCGATCGTCTACGAGCTCCTGTGGTTCCTGCGGGGTGACTCGAACGTCGCCTGGCTGCGCGAGCACGGCGTGACGATCTGGGACGAGTGGGCGGACGACGCGGGCGAGCTCGGCCCGGTGTACGGCGTGCAGTGGCGTTCGTGGCCAACGCCGGACGGCGGCCAAATCGACCAGATCGCGGCGCTGGTGGACGGGATCCGGCGCGACCCGGACTCGCGGCGCCACCTGGTCTCGGCCTGGAACGTCGCGGAGCTGCCCCGGATGGCCCTCGCCCCCTGCCACGCGCTGTTCCAGTTCTACGTGGCGGACGGTCGGCTCTCGTGCCAGCTCTACCAGCGCTCGGCGGACCTCTTCCTCGGCGTGCCCTTCAACCTCGCGTCGTACGCGCTCCTCACGCACATGGTGGCCCAGCAGACGGGCCTCGAGCCGGGGGACTTCGTCTGGACGGGCGGCGACTGCCACGTGTACGACAACCACGTGGCGCAGGTGACAACGCAGCTCGAGCGCGAGCCCTACCCCTTCCCGCGGCTGGAGCTGCGCAAGGCGGCCTCGATCTTCGACTACTCGTTCGACGACGTCGCCGTGGCGGGCTACCAGCACCACCCCGGCATCGCCGCGCCGATCGCAGTCTGATGCTCGGCGCGATCTGGGCCCAGTCGGTCGACGGCGTCATCGGCGTCGACGGCGGGCTGCCGTGGCACCTGCCGGAGGACCTCGCGCACTTCCGCGCCGTCACGGCGGGGCACGCCGTGGTGATGGGCCGCAGCACGTGGGACTCCCTGCCGGAGAGGTTCCGTCCGCTGCCCGGCCGACGCAACGTCGTGCTCTCCCGCCGGGTGGCGGAGCTCCCCGGGGCCACCGTGGTCGCCGACGCCGCGGGGGCGCTGGCGGCGGTCGCGGGCGAGGACGCCTGGGTGGTGGGCGGGCTGCAGGTCTACGCGCTGCTGCTGGACCACGCGGACCGCGTCGAGATCACCGACGTGGACGTCGTCGTGGGCCGCGGCACGCCCGCGCCCGAGCTGGGCAGCGGGTGGGCCGCGGTGGGGGAGGACCCGGCGGACGGCTGGCACACCGCTGCCTCGGGGCTGCGCTACCGCTTCCGCTCCCTGCGTCGCGCGTCGTGAAACGACGCGGCGTCGTCGGCACGCCCGGCGGTAGGTTGTCCGCCATGGCCCCCTCCGCCCGGCCCTTCGGCTCGCTCCTGACCGCGATGGTCACCCCGATGACGTCCGACGGCGCGGTCGACGTGGGCGCGGGCGTCGCCCTGGCGCGGTACCTCGTCGACCACGGTCACGACGGCGTCGTGCTGAACGGGACCACCGGCGAGGCGCCGACGACGCACGCCCCCGAGAAGGCCGAGCTGGTCGCAGCGGTCGTCGAGGCGGTGGGCGACCGGGCGGTCGTCGTCGCGGGGGCCGGCTCGAACGACACCGTGCACGCCGTCCGGATGGCCGAGCAGGCGGCGGCCGCCGGCGCCCACGGCATCCTCGTCGTGACGCCGTACTACTCCCGGCCGACGCAGGAGGGGGTGTACCGGCACACCGCCGCCGTGGCCGATGCGACCGACCTGCCGGTGATGCTCTACGACGTGCCCGGCCGTACCGCCGTGCGCTACTCGGCGGAGACGCTGGACCGGCTCGCCGAGCTCCCGACGGTGGTGGCCGTCAAGGACGCCACCGGAGACCCGCAGGCGGCCCTGCGTCACATCGCGCGCACCGGGCTCGACTGGTACTCGGGCGACGACGGCCTGCTGCTCTCGTTCCTCGCCGTCGGCGCCGTCGGCCTGGTGAGCATGGCCGCGCATGTCGTCGGCGACGACCTGGCGGCGGTGATCCGGGACTTCCGCGCCGGCGACGTCGACGCCGCGCGCGAGCGCTTCGTCGGGCTCCTGCCCGTCATCGACCTGATCTGCGGCTCGGGCAACGGCGCGATGCGGTCGAAGGCCGCACTCACCGTGCTCGGGCGCATCCCCGGATCGACCATGCGCCTGCCGCAGGTCGCCCCGGACGAGGCTGAGACCGCTCTCGTGCGCGACGCGCTCGCCGCGGCCGGCCTGCTGAGCTGAGCACCACCCGAGGCGAGGCCCTCGGCACACGTCAGGAGGTCCGATGTCCCACCCCCACCCCGAGCTCGGCCCGCCCCCGCCGCTCGAGCCCGGCACGCTGCGCATCGTCCCGCTCGGCGGGCTGGGCGAGATCGGCCGCAACATGTCGGTCCTCGAGTACGAGGGCCGGCTCCTCGTCATCGACTGCGGCGTCCTCTTCCCGGAGGACCACCAGCCCGGCGTCGACCTGATCCTCCCGGACTTCGACTACATCAAGGACCGGCTCGACGACATCGAGGCGCTGGTGCTCACCCACGGGCACGAGGACCACATCGGGGCGGTGCCCTACCTGCTGCGGCTGCGCCCCGACATCCCGATCGTGGGTTCGCAGCTGACCCTCGCCTTCGTCGAGGCGAAGCTCAAGGAGCACCAGATCACGCCCTTCACGCTGGGCGTGCGCGAGGGGCAGCGCGAGCGGATCGGCGCGTTCGACTGCGAGTTCGTCGCCGTCACGCACTCGATCCCGGACGCGCTCGCCGTGGCCGTACGGACCCCCGCCGGCATGGTGCTCAACACCGGCGACTTCAAGATGGACCAGCTCCCGCTGGACGGCCGGATCACGGACCTGCGGGCGTTCGCGCGGCTCGGCGAGGAGGGTGTCGACCTGTTCATGGTCGACTCCACGAACGCCGAGGTGCCGGGCTTCATCACGCCCGAGGTCGAGATCGGGCCGGTCCTGGACCAGCTGTTCGGTGCGGCGGAGAAGCGCGTGATCGTCGCGTCCTTCGCCTCGCACGTGCACCGCGTGCAGCAGGTGCTCGACGCCGCCGCGGCGCACGGCCGCAAGGTCGCCCTGGTCGGGCGCTCGATGGTCCGGAACATGGGCATCGCCGCCGAGCTCGGGTACCTCAACGTCCCCGACGGCATCCTCGTCGACGCGCGGCAGGTCGACGACATCCCGCCCGACGAGCTCGTGCTCATGTGCACGGGCTCCCAGGGCGAGCCGATGGCTGCCCTGTCGCGCATGGCGAACCGCGACCACCGCGTCGAGGTCGGCCGCGGCGACACGGTGATCCTGGCGTCGTCGCTGATCCCCGGCAACGAGAACGCCGTCTTCCGGGTGGTGAACGGCCTGACCCGCCTCGGCGCCAAGGTCGTGCACCAGGGCGGCGCGCGGGTGCACGTCTCGGGGCACGCCAGCGCCGGCGAGCTCCTCTACTGCTACAACATCCTGCGGCCGCGCAACGTCATGCCGATCCACGGCGAGGTGCGCCACCTCGTGGCGAACGGCGCGGTGGCGGTGCGGTCGGGCGTGGCCCCGGAGCGGGTGGTGCTCGCGGAGGACGGCGTCGTCGTCGACCTCGTGGACGGCCGGGCCCGGATCGTCGGCGCCGTGCCGTGCGGCTACGTCTACGTCGACGGCTCGAGCATCGGGGCCATCACGGAGGTCGAGCTCAAGGACCGCCGCATCCTCGGCGAGGAGGGCTTCATCTCGATCTTCACGGTCGTCGACTCGGCGACCGGCAAGGTGCTGGCCGGCCCGCAGATCCACGCGCGCGGCGTGGCGGAGGACGACGCGGTCTTCGACGAGGTGCTGCCGGACGTCTCCCGCGCCCTGGAGGAGGCCGTCTTCGGCGGCACGTTCGACCCGCAGCAGCTCCAGCAGGTCGTGCGCCGCGTGGTGGGCAAGTGGGCCTCGAGCCACCTGCGCCGGCGGCCGATGATCGTCCCGGTGGTCGTCGAGGCCTGAGCGGTGGTCCGCCCGGCGCCCCGACGTCAGGAGCGCCGGGCCGACCGCCTGCAGGTGGCGGGTGTCGTGGTGCCGGGGGTCGGGCTGCTCACCGCGCGAGATGACGGGCCACACGGCAGGGCGTCCGGGCCCCGTCAGCGGGCGCAGGTACCGTGTCACCATGGCCAGCCGCACCACCGCTCCCCGAGGCGCGCGGGCTGCCGCGTCGACGAGCGGGCGCACACCGGCGCGCGCGGCCGCTCGTCCTGCGGGCCGCGGCCAGTCCCCCACCCGCTCGCTGCCCGTCCGCATGGTGCGGGGTGCGTGGATGGGGCTGGCGCACCTCGTCGGCGGGACCGCCCGCCACATCGGCCGCGGGGCGCGTGACCTCGACCCCGCCCACCGGCGCGACGGCGCCGCCTTCACGCTGCTGGGGCTCGCCGTCGTCGTCGCGGCGCGCGAGTGGTGGGGGCTCTCCGGCAGTGCCGGCGACGTGATCCACGCGGTCGTCGCGGGCACGCTCGGCGCCGTCGGCGTGGCTGTGCCCGTGCTGCTGCTGGCGGCGGCCGTGCGTCTCATGCGGCACCCGGACAAGGTCCACGCGAACGGACGCATGGGGATCGGCCTGACCTTCGTCATCGTGGCCGTCTGCGCGCTGGTGCACCTCGCGAAGGGGCTGCCCTCGCCGAGCTCGCACCTGGTGGAGGTGCGGGCCGCGGGCGGCGTCGTCGGGTTCGCGCTCGGCACCCCCCTCGAGGCGCTCGTGACGGCGTGGGCCGCGGTGCCGCTGCTCGTCCTGCTCGGGCTGTTCGGCGTCCTCGTGGTCACGGCGACCCCGGTCCACGCGGTCCCCGACCGGCTCCGCACCGCCTACGGCTGGCTCACCGGGCATCGGGGCGCCGACGCCGTCGACGACGAACCGCAGGCCGTCGCGGAGCCGCCCGCCTCGCGCCGGCGTCGCCGGCCCCTGCCGGACCTCGACGCCGAGCCCACGGAGGTGTTCGTCAGCCCGGCCGAGACGGAGCCGGGGGCCGACGTCGTCGCGACCGTCGCGATGCCGGAGCTGCCGGCACCTGCCGTGACGACGCCCCTGCCGCGCGGCGAGCAGCCGATGCTCGACGGCGAGGTCATCTACACGCTCCCGCCCGAGGACGTCCTCGCCAAGGGGATGCCGCACAAGGTGCGGTCGGCGGCCAACGACCGCGTCGTCGAGGCCCTGACGACGGTGCTGGACGAGTTCGAGATCGACGCCCAGGTCACCGGGTTCACGCGAGGCCCCACGGTCACGCGGTACGAGGTCGAGCTCGGGCCCGGCGTCAAGGTCGAGCGGGTGACGGCCCTGAGCCGGAACATCGCCTACGCCGTGGCCAGCGCCGACGTACGGATCCTCTCGCCCATCCCGGGCAAGTCGGCGATCGGCATCGAGATCCCCAACACCGACCGCGAGACCGTGTCGCTCGGCGACGTCCTGCGCTCGTCGGCCGCACGGCGCAGCGAGCACCCGATGATCATGGGCGTCGGCAAGGACGTCGAGGGCGGGTACGTCGTCGCCAACCTCGCCAAGATGCCGCACCTGCTGGTCGCGGGTGCCACGGGCGCCGGCAAGTCCAGCTTCGTGAACTCGATGATCGTCTCGATCCTCATGCGCTCGACGCCGGACGAGGTGCGGATGATCCTCGTCGACCCCAAGCGCGTGGAGCTCACGGTCTACGAGGGCATCCCGCACCTCATCACGCCGATCATCACCAACCCCAAGAAGGCCGCCGAGGCGCTCGAGTGGGTCGTCCGCGAGATGGAGATGCGGTACGACGACCTCGCCCTCTTCGGCTACAAGCACATCGACGACTTCAACGCCGGCGTGCGGTCGGGCAAGGTGCAGCCCCTCCCGGGCAGCGAGCGCAAGATCGCGCCCTACCCGTACCTGCTGGTGATCGTCGACGAGCTCGCCGACCTCATGATGGTCGCCCCCCGCGACGTCGAGGCGTCGATCCAGCGCATCACCCAGCTGGCGCGCGCGGCAGGCATCCACCTGGTGCTGGCGACGCAGCGCCCGAGCGTCGACGTCGTCACCGGCCTCATCAAGGCCAACGTGCCCTCGCGCATGGCGTTCGCCACGTCGTCCCTCACCGACTCCCGGGTCGTGCTGGACCAGCCGGGCGCGGAGAAGCTCATCGGGCAGGGCGACGCCCTCTTCCTCCCCATGGGGGCGGCGAAGCCGATGCGCGTCCAGGGTGCGTGGGTCGGCGAGGCCGAGATCCACGCCGTCGTCGAGCACGTCAAGACGCAGCTCAAGCCGACCTACCGCGAGGACGTCACCGCCCCGGCCGCCCGCAAGCAGATCGACGACGACATCGGGGACGACCTGGACCTGCTCCTGCAGGCCGCCGAGCTGGTCATCAGCACGCAGTTCGGCTCGACGTCGATGCTCCAGCGCAAGCTGCGCGTGGGCTTCGCCAAGGCCGGCCGGCTGATGGACCTCCTGGAGTCCCGCGAGATCGTGGGCCCGTCCGAGGGCTCCAAGGCACGCGAGGTGCTCGTGGCGGCGGACGACCTGGCCGGGACCCTCGCGCTGCTGCGCGGGGAGCCCCAGGAGGAGTCCGTCGACTACTACGACGGAGCCGACGACGAGGTCGCCGGGGGACCGCCCTGGTCCCAGCAGGAGAGGTGACCTGGGCGGTTGCCGCGGTCGCGGTGCTGGCGGTCGCGGTCGGTGCGCTCGCGGTCCTCCTCGTCCGGGAACGCGCCGCTGGGCGTGAGACGCGCAGCAGCGAGCAGGCAGCCATCCAGCGCCGGCTCGCCGCCGTGCTGGCGGCTGGCCGCGACGGCGTGGTGCTCCACACCCCGGCGGGGGAGGCGCTCGTCGTCAACCACGCTGCCGCGCAGATGCTCGACATGGCTCCCGCCGACGTCGTCGGGCGGTCGGTCCACCAGCTGCCGGTGCGCTGGGTCAACGAGCAGGGGCAGGACGTCCCCTCCGCTGCCGTGTTCCCCGGCTCCGGAACGGCGCGCCCGGACGCGCACGGGCTCCTCGTCGGCGCCCTGCCGCTCACGGGCGCACCCGTGCGCTGGGTCCAGGCGCTCAGCCGCCCGGTCACGGGGCCCGGCGGCGCGATCGAGACGCTGACCGTGCTCGCGGACGTGACGGGGGCCCGCGAGACGAAGGACGCGCTGGCGCGCTCGGAGGCCCAGTTCCGGCTGGCGATGGAGAACGCGCCGATCGGGATGGCGCTCGTGGACGCGCAGTGGCGGCTCCAGGAGGTCAACGCCGCGATGGCGCGCCTGCTCGGCGGAGCCCCGCAGGCCCTCGTCGGCCGCGACCTCTCCGCCCTGTCGCACCCCGAGGACCGTGCCGCCGAGCGCGCGGAGGTCCAGCGGCTGCTCGCCGGCCAGGCGGAGCGCTTCACGCTCGAGAAGCGGTACCTGCGGCCCGACGGCCAGACGGTCTGGACGGTGCTCGACGTCGTGCTGGTGCGGATGGCGGACGGCGCCCCGGACCACTTCGTCGTGCAGCTGCGCGACGTGACGGACCAGCGCATGCAGTCGGAGATGCTCGCGCACCGTGCCGGGCACGACCCCCTGACCGGCCTCGCCAACAGAGCCCTCATGCAGGAGGCGCTGCAGCGCGCGGTGGAGCCCCCGGACGCGCCCGGTCGCGTGGCGGTCATCGCCATCGACCTGGACGAGTTCAAGCAGGTGAACGACCGCTACGGCCACGCCGCGGGCGACGACGTCCTCGTCCACGTGGCAGGCGTGCTGCGCGCCGCGACGGCGGGCCGGGGGACGGTGGCGCGCCTCGGCGGCGACGAGTTCGTCATCGTCGTCCAGGACAACGACGCCGCCCGCGTCGCGTTCGAGGTCGCCGCGGGGATCCACCGAGGTCTCGTCAACCCGGTCCGCACGCACCGCCGCCAGCTGCCCGTACGGGCGAGCGTCGGCATCGCGGTGGCGGAGCCGACCGTGCTGACGGCCGGCGCCATGGGACTGCTGGCAGCGGCGGACGCGGCCCTCTACCGCGCCAAGGCCGGCGGGCGGAGCCGCACCGAGGTGTACGACCGCTCGATGACCGCTCCCACCGGGAGTCGGCACGGCGGCGTCGCGGAGCTCGTCCAGGCGATCGAGCGCGGGGAGCTCGTGCTCCACTACCAGCCGACCGTCGACCTGGCGACGGGGCGCGTCGTCGGGCACGAGGCGCTCGTCCGATGGCAGCACCCCGAGCGGGGGCTGCTCCTGCCCGGCGCCTTCCTGCAGACGGCGGCCGAGGGCGGCCTCGCGGTGCGGCTCGGCACGGAGGTCGTCCACCAGGCGGCCGCCTACCTCGCGCGGACCGCCGACGTCGGCCGGTGGGTCTCGGTGAACGTGTCGCCCGAGCAGCTGGGGGACGGCGAGCTCGTCGCCCAGGCCCTCATGGCGGTCTCCCGCCACCGGCTGTCGCCGGGTCGGCTCGTCGTCGAGCTGACGGAGGCGGGCCTCGTGGAGTCGGGCTCCCGCCTGCGCCACGAGCTCGCCGACCTGCGCGCCGCGGGCATCCCCGTGCTGCTGGACGACTTCGGCACCGGCATCGCCCCGCTGTCCTACCTGCGGGACCTCCCGGTGGACGGCGTCAAGCTGGACATGTCGTTCACGGCGGGCATCCCCGAGGACCCCGCCGCCGTCCGCGTGAGCCGGGCGCTGGGCGCGCTCGCGCGTGAGATGGACATGCTGACCATCGCCGAGGGTGTCGAGACGGGCGACCAGGCGACGTTCCTGCGCGAGTGCGGCTGGCGCTACGGGCAGGGCTGGCTGTTCGGCGCCGGCGAGTCGGAGCGGGTCAGCGCCCAGCGGCTCGACGACGGGCCGCCCCCGGGGGTGCCGGGCCTCGTCTGACGTGCCGATCCGTCGGACGGCCGGTGTCGCGTCAGCTCGGCGGCGCGCCGCGCAGCACGCGGACGGCGGGTGGGCCGGTGGGCTCGGGCGGCGTCGTGCGTTCGGGTGCCTGCGTCCCGACGACGCCGGCGACCAGCGCGCGTCGGGCGGCCACCTCGGCCGCTGGGACCTCGCCGGCCGGAGCGCCGGCGGCGGCAGCGGCCGACGCGTCGTAGACCCGGTAGCCACCGCGCCGGTCGACCGTGACGGCGGACCACTCGACCGAGGTCACGCTCGCGGGGCCCTCGGCAGGCTTCGTGAACGTGGCCGTGAGGAGCACGCCGCTCTGTGTCTCCGCAGGCAGTCCTGCGTGCGGTCCCTGGTTGGAGATGAAGTTGCCCAGGCCGTACGCGACCCACATCCCCGAGCCGGTGGGGCCCCCGGGCACCGTGGCGATCGGCTGCGGCACGTGCGCGTGGTGCCCGATGAGGAGGTCGACCTGCCCGGACGCGCCGAGCGCGGTGGCGATGCGCTCCTGCTCCGCCGTGGCCTCGTTCGTGTACTCGACGCAGCAGTGCACGCTCGCGACGACGATGTCGGCGCCTGCCTCGCGTGCGGCCTGCGCCTCCGCGATCATCGCGTCGGTGTCGATCAGAGTGACGGACCACGGCGCGTCCGCCGGGACCGGGATGCCGTTGGTGCCGTACGTGGCCGCGATGTGGGCGACCTCGATGCGCTGGCCGTTCCGCTCCAGCTCGTAGAGCTGGGGCGCGGCGGCCTCCTCGGGGCTGCGCGCGGTGCCCACGTGCCCCAGCCCCGCCGCGTCGAGGGCGTCCAGCGTCGCCGTCACGCCTGCCTCGCCCCGGTCGAGGCTGTGGTTCGACGACGTGGAGCAGCCGTCCCAGCCCTCGGCCGCAAGCGCCTGCGCCATCTGCACGGGCGCCCCGAACATGGGGAAGCCGGACGGCTGGGTGCCGGCTGGTGCGATCGGCACCTCGAGGTGGCACAGCGCGAGGTCGGCCCCCGCCACGTACGGCTGCATCGGCGCGAGCAGGGGCCCGAAGTCGTAGGCGTCGCCGGCACGTGCAGCCTTGAGGACGGGCTCGTGGGTGAGTACGTCACCCGCCGCCACGAGGGTGAAGACGGCGTCCGGCTCCGGAGTCGGGGTGGGCGTCGGCGTGGGGGAGGGCGACTCGCCCGTCGTGGCGGGGGCCGTCGTCGCGTCGGTCGCCTCGGCTGCGGGCGGCGCGCCGTCGTCGTCCGACCACGGCAGGGCGTCGGCGAGAGCTGCAGCGGCGCCGCCACCCGCCACCAGCACGACGGCGAGGACGGCAGCGACCCTGCCCGTGGCCGCGGCGCGGGGCGCCCGGCTGGCGTGGCGGATCACCGGACAAAAGTACCGTGCCGGGACGTCGCCACTGGGACCCGCGGCGGCCCCGTAGGGTTGTCCCCGTGCCCGCAGTGACCCCGTGGACCCCGGCGAACGTCGTCACGGTCGTCCGCATCGTCCTCGTGCCGCTCGTCGTCGCGGCCCTGCTGCTGGACCAGGACGGCGGATGGCGCGTCGTCGCGGCCGGGCTGTTCGCGCTCGCCGCCGTCTCCGACCGGCTCGACGGGTACCTGGCGCGGCGGATGAACCAGGTGACGGACTGGGGGAAGCTGGTCGACCCGATCGCCGACAAGCTCCTCATGGGGGCGACGCTGGTCACCCTCTCGGCCCTGGGCAGCCTGCCGTGGTGGATCACCGTCGTCATCGGCGTCCGGGAGATCGGGATCACGGCGCTTCGGCTGGCCGTGCTGCGCTACGTCGTCATCCCCGCCTCCCGCGGCGGGAAGCTGAAGACCGCCCTGCAGTCCGTCGGCATCGGGCTGTTCGTGCTGCCCCTCGACCACGTCCCGGACTGGGTGACGTCCGTCGCGTGGGCCGTCGTGCTGGCGGCCGTGGTGGTGACGCTGGTGACCGGTGTCGACTACCTGCGTCGGGGCTGGGCCGTGCGCCGCGCCATCGTCCCGCCCGCCGAGCTGGCGAGCGAGTGACCGGCAGCTCGTCCGGGGCCGCCGAGCGCGTCGTCGCCGGCCTCACGGCCGCGGGCCGCACCGTGGCCGTCGCTGAGTCCCTGACCGGTGGCGCCGTCGTCGAGGCGCTCGTCGCCGTCCCGGGGGCCTCGGCGTGCGTCCGCGGCGGGGTCGTCGCGTACGCGACCGACCTCAAGGCCGCACTCCTCGGGGTGCCGGCCGACCTGCTCGAGTCTGCCGGGCCCGTCGACCCCCGGGTGGCCCTCGCGATGGCGGACGGCGTCCGCCGCCGGTTGGGCGCCGACGTCGGCGCCGCGCCCCCCGGGGTGGCCCGTCCGGATCCCCAGGGGGGTCAGCCTCCCGGCACCTTCCACGTGGCCGTCGTGACGGCCCGCGGGCAGTCCGTGCGCTCGGCGTCCGTGGGCCCGCTCGGGCGGGCGGCGGTGCGTGCGGCCGCGCGCGACGCCGTCCTGGCGCTGCTGGTGGACGAGGCGGGAACACCGGGGCCCAGCGCCGCGTTGGACACGACGTGACATGGAGCAGCGGTCCAGGGAACGCCCGCGACGGTGTCCGAGGGCCGGGGTACGGTAGTCGTGGGCCGGCTCACACCAGACCGGCCGCCAAGGCCGCGGTGACGCGACCCGGAACGGGCGCGACGGAAGGAGGTCGACCGATGGTCGTGCTACGACGTGAGATCGGTGACGTCCTGCGCGGTGCGCGCCAGCGCCAGGGGCGGACGCTGCGTGAGGTCTCCTCCGCGGCTCGGGTGTCTCTCGGTTACCTCAGCGAGGTGGAGCGCGGCCAGAAGGAGGCGTCCTCGGAGCTGCTCGGCTCGATCTGCGACGCGCTCGACGTGCCTCTGTCGCTCGTCCTGCGCGAGGTCAGCGACCGCGTGGCCGTCGCCGAGGGCCTGACGATCCCCGACACCGTGCCGGCCGATCTGGCCGACACCCTCGGCCGCCGCTTCACGCGGGACCGCCTCGACCTCGACTCCGAGCTGGCCCGCGTCTACTGACGCGAGGGTTCTCGCGCCGCGTCCCGTGACGCGGCTCGGGTCGTGCTCACGCGGTCAGCCGCGCTGCGGCGCCTGGCAGGTCGGGCACCAGAAGATCGGCCGGTCCATCGGCGGCCGTCGGGCGCGCCCGACGGCGACGGGCGTCCCGCACCGCCGGCACGGCGCCCCGGCCCGGCCGTGCACCATGGTGCCGCGCCCCGGCACCGTGTCGCCCGTGGCGGTCGGGGTGCGCGCGGCGACGCTGCGTTCCATCAGCACCCTGGCCGTCATCAGCAGCCTGGCGCCGTCGCACGCGGCGGCGGGGGTCCACGGCCACAGCCGCCGCACGAACAGCGTCTCCGCGGCGTAGATCGTGCCGAGCCCCGCGGCGACGGTCTGGTCCAGCAGCACCTCGCACACGGGGGTGTCGCCCCGCTCGGTCCAGCGCCGCAGGGCCTCGGGCACGCCCGCCGTGGGGAAGTCGTCCGCGAGCACGTCGGGGCCGAGGTGCTCGATGAGCCGCCGCTCCTGGGCGGTCGGCACGACGTCGAGCATGCCGAGGCGGTGCCCCACGGCCGTGCTCCGGGTGGTCCCGAGGACGGCCCGCACGTCGTGGGCGGCTGCGACCGCGCGGCCCGACGCCGTCGGGACGACCCGCCAGAAGCCCTCCATGCGCAGGTGCGTGTGGAGCGTCCGGCCGTCGTCGAACCGGGTGAAGAGGTGCTTGCCGTACGCGGAGGTGCCCAGGACGGTCCGGCCCTCGAACGTGAGGCCACCCGCTGAGGGCCAGCGCAGCTCGCAGCGCTCGACGAGCTGGCCGGTGAGGGCGCCGTCCAGGGTGGCCGCCGTCCGGCGGAGGATGTCACCCTCGGGCATCGGCCAGCCGGAGGCCGCGAGGCGTGATGCCGAAACCGGCGTCCGTCAGGGCACTCGCCACGGGTCCTGCGAGCGTCTCGCGGTCCAGCAGCGCCGCGCCGTCGGCCCGGCCCAGGGTCAGTCGGCCGAGCGCACCGGAGCGGGCGGCCGTGGCGAGCGCCTGCGCCGCCCGGCCCAGCACCTCGCGGTCCTGCACGAAGGAGAGCAGCGTGCGGCCGCCGCGCTCGACGTAGAGCACCAGGGCGCCGCCCACCAGGACGACGACCGCTCCGGCCTTGCGTCCCGGCCGGTGGCCCGTGCCCTCGCCCGTCCCGACCGCGTCGGGCCACGCCAGCGCCGCCCCGTAGGGGTTGGCCGGGTCCGTGGCCGCCAGCACGAGCGCCGGCCCGGCGGGACCGGCGTCGGCAGCGTCGGCGCGCAGCTGGTCGACGGCGCCCGGCACGGCGAACTGGGACCCGCCGAGGTGCTCCACGAAGTAGCCGCGCCGCACCTGGCCGCCCTCCTCCAGCGCGGCGAGCACCCGGTAGACGACGCCGTGCCACCGCGCCACGCCC